>RFIL01000162.1 GCA_003695285.1 Calditrichota bacterium | reverse complement strand
TCATCCGTTCAGCGACTTCTTCGGAACTGGTGCCAATGACCACGCGGTCCGGATACATAAAATCATCGATGGCAGCCCCCTCCTTCAAAAATTCAGGATTAGACACCACATCGAAGGGGACATCCGTTTCCTGCTTGATCACTTCCCTGACTTTTTGAGCGGTTCCCACAGGTACGGTACTCTTGTTGACAATAATTTTGTATTGAGTCATATGCTGACCAATAGAACGCGCAACATCCAGCACATGTGTTAAATCGGCTGAACCATCTTCTCCTGGCGGTGTTCCCACTGCAATAAAGATAATGTCCGATTTTTCAACGGCGGTCTTAATGTCTATGGTAAATGACAATCGTCCGTTGTTCATGTTCCGTTGTATCAACGAGTCTAACCCTGGTTCATAAATAGGTACTTCGCCATCATTAAGCATGTTAATTTTCTTTTCATCCTTATCCATACAGATGACATGGTTCCCGCTTTCAGCAAAACAGGCCCCAGCCACCAAACCCACATAGCCTGTTCCAATGATTGTTAATTTCATTCCTTATTCTCTCCTGTTGCTTAGGTTATCTTTGTTCGTTTCCGTCGTTTTAAATCATGTCCATAATAACTATAATAGTGATAATAATAATAGTAATAATAAGAGCCGTAGGCGCGCTCGATATCCACACTGTTTAAGAGACACCCAATGATGCGGGCATGCACATTATCCAACAAGGTTTTAGCTCGTTTAACCGCTTCTTTTTGAGTTTGATGAGCCCGGATGACCAGAATGACACCTTCCACCTTACTACTCAATAACGCCGCATCGGTTACCGCAATAATGGGCGGGCTATCAAAAAGCACCACATCAAAATTATTACGGGCCTCTTGAACAAAATTCTCCATTGCTTCAGAGGCCAGTAATTCTGAGGGATTGGGCGGCAATGGCCCGGAAGTTACAATATACAGGTTCTCAACAAAAGAAGGCTTTACAATATCTTCAAAAGGTAACTTGCCCATCAGATAATTGGTAATTCCTTTATCCTTTTTCAACTTGAAGATAGAATGAACCACCGGTCTGCGCAAATCCGTATCGACAATCAAAACCCGACTTCCCATTTGAGCCATGGTAATGGCCAGGTTAGCGAGGGTGGTGGATTTCCCTTCCTTCGGTGCAGAACTGGTCACCAGCAGTGAAAGATTATCCGTCCCCAGATTTTGAAATTGAATATTGGTCCTCAGGGTTCGATACGCTTCAGAAATGGGGGATTTAGGATCAAAATGAGTGATCAATTGTGATTCAATCACCTCACCCTCATTTAATTCACCATTACCATTGACCGCCACCTTGGGCCGAGATAGCTCATCCTGTGAAATCTGCGGTATAATGGAAAGGATGGGCAATCCCATTCGCTCCAGTTCATCGGGATTTTTGATAGAATCATCAAAGAACTCGAGCAAGATGGTAAGACCAATACCCAGCCCGATGCCGATGACCGCTCCCAACAAAAGATTCAGTTTCTTTTTAGGACTCACCGGAAATTTCGGTTCAATCGCCGGATCGACAATCCGTATCGTTTCCCGTTGACCTGCTTCAGCAATTTTAGTCTCTTCCAGTTTCTGGGTCAACAGGATAAAGGTATTTTGATCGACCTGAACCTGCCGTTCTAATCTCGCCAATTCCAAACCTTGACTGGGTAAAACTTCCAATTGGCTTTCATATTGTTGCACCACGTCTCTCAACGCATCCATCTTCGCACGTAAACCCTTAATCTGAGTTTCCAACTGGAGCTTAGTGGTAATTAATTCCTGAGCAATTTGAAGCGGGTCGGAGACCATACTGGTATTGGCGATCCGTTGAGCTTCTTCCTGTAAACGTTTTTGAATAGCTTTAATTCGGTTGGCTCTACTTAATAATTCCATCTGATATTCTTGAGGATCGATTGTATGATCTTGGGCGATAAGAGCCTCATACTTGACCTTATCATTGACCATACGGGCATATTCCTGCTGCAATTCCACTAACAAGGGGCTGGAAACCTGGGTGACTTCACTGGAAAGTGCTTTACGACGTTCTTCCAATTGTTTTTCCAGGTTACGCTTTTGTTCCTGCAATGATTCCAGTTCTACCATACTGGCTTCCAGTTCTGCCTGACTTTCTGCCAGCTGAGAAATTAACTCTTTGGTACTTTCTTCCAGTGAAACCAGTTTTTCCCGTTCCCGGTAGAGCCGGAGGGCTTCTTCAGATTGTTTGAGTTCCTCACTTTTCTTCCGTAATTGAAGTTCAAGGAACTGACGAAGGTCCTTGAATTCACTTAAATTTACTTCTTTACTCAATTGTTGATAAGTAACCACTACTTCATTACAAATCCGTGCCGCCTCAAATGGGGAGCGAGCCTGGAAAGTAACATGAATAATTTCAGTTTCCTGTTTGGGGGTAACGGTTAACCGGTCAAGAATCCAATCGACCTGGTCGCGGAGAACCATATAGTCGCCATTTTCATCGGGTTGAAAAATCTCCAATGAATCTCGATAAACAGCAGATTGCAATCTCAAGACCACCCGCTCAGCCAGTGTTCTACTTTTTAAGATCTCCAACTGGTTTTGAATCACTGTGGATTGGTTACCAAGATAATTAATATCGAAGAGGGCTTTCTCCATGGAGTTCTTGTCTTCAATTAATATCTTGGCAGTGGCTTCATAGACCGGGGTAGCCGTGAAAGTAAAATATGCTGTTGCGAGTACAACCACCACAAAGGAGGTTAAAATTATCCACCTCCCACGGTAGAGAATGCGCAAATAATCCTGCAAACTAATCTGCTGTTCATTCTCCTGGAATTCAGCGAAATTTTCCACAACTCACCTCTTCTCTGATATGACTCAACTTAATTTTTTGCTATTGATATTGCACTTTATAATTGGGTTAGTGATGTCTACGGTACAAGTAGTATTTTTTCGGCGGAAATCACCAAAACTTTACCGGTTATATCAAAATCTCAAATCTACTACTTGGATACCCTCCGGAGGGGTGAAAGAAAAGGTCTCATCACTTAAGCGAGGATTAAGTTCGATTTTTTCCACTTCCAACTCCGTTTCATTATTGTTATAATCTACATATTTAATCCGTTCGATAATCCAGCTTTTATCCTTTACCCACACCTTGATGTTAGTGAAAAAGCTTTGTTCGTTCGGCTTGGGGACCAAATTGATCACATAAGTTTTTGGTTTGGTAGAGGTAATCTCTTCGATGATTTCTCCGTAATAATGCTCCTCCAGTTCATACAGAAAGGTGTTCCATACAACATCCTGCTGGTCGGGTTTTGCGTAATCCACCAGCACTTGATTATCCAGCTTATTGTATCTCCAGACGGTTTCCCCGTTATTTACAATAAGCTGATCTTCAGTTTCCAATCGAAATTTGTTCTTACCCTTCATAACCAGTGAACCCGAAACGACACTTTCAGTACCTGTTAATTTGAATACCGCTTTCTCTTTGAAATCAATCCGGAGAGAAGAAGTGGAACGATACTTCTTCTGCATCGCTTTCAGGATTTTATTGACTTTCGCTCCATATAATAACGCAGGAATGAGGCATAGAGAGATAAAGACCAATAATACTTTGGAAGAAAAAAAATTAAATTTATGATTATTCATAGAATATTATCCTTACAGTTTATCATCACTAAAGGAGGAGACCAGTACCTCGCGGGCTTTGCTACCCTGTCCGGGACCTACAATTCCAGCCTCTTCTAATTCATCTATTAATCGTGCCGCACGGGCGTAACCAATTTTTAATTTACGCTGCAACAGAGAAATACTTCCCTGCTGGTGGCGAATGACAATTTCCTTTGCCTTTTCAAACAGATCATCCTGTTCCAGATTTTTGATTTTTGCAGCTGCTGGTTCGGTTTTTTCTCTTACCAGTTTTAATTCATAGGGAGGAAACTTGGGCTGTTTTGTGATATGTTCAATAATTTTTTCAACTTCTTCAGTGGAGATAAAGGGATTTTGGAGTCGCACGGGCTTTCCGGTACCCGGTGGAAGGAATAGCATGTCTCCATTACCGATTAACTTTTCTGCTCCGTACATATCCAGAATTACCTTGGAATCGGGCCGGGTTGCCACCTGATAGGCAATACGAGTGGGAAAGTTTGCTTTAATTAATCCTGTCAAAATATCCACAGAGGGGCGCTGAGTTGCCACAATCAGATGGATACCCACAGCACGGGCCATTTGAGCCAGACGGGTAATGGGCTCTTCCACATCCCGTGAGGCGGTTAAAATCAAATCCGCCAGCTCATCAATGATGACGATGATATATGGTAACTTATGAAGATGTTCCGGTTTTCTACCACTTTCTTCTAATTTCTTAATTTTCTCATTATATGAAACAATCTCTCTAACCCCCAAACTCGCCAGCATCTCATAGCGCTCTTCCATCTCATTGACGACACTCCGCAAAATTAGCACCGCATTCTGAGGATGTGTGACAACGTCCTCATCCAGATCCGGGCAAATCGCCAGATAATGGTTCTTCAATTTGGAATACAGAGAAAGTTCCAATTTCTTGGGATCTATCATCACAAATTTAACATCGCTCGGAGGGATGCGATAAAGTATACTGGCAATGATGGTATTAATTCCCACACTTTTACCAGAACCTGTAGAACCAGCCATCAACAGGTGGGGCATCCGGGTCAAATCAGCACAAAACACATCCCCTCCAATCGTCTTTCCCATACCCAGTACCAGTTCCCCCTGGTAAGTCTGGAATTTTTCCGATGTGACAATGGATTTAAAAGAGACAATGGAAGGTCTTCGATTGGGAATCTCAATTCCAATGGCTGCTTCTCCCGGAATGGGAGCAATCATCCGAATCCCCTTGGCGCGCATGGCCAGCGCCAGATCATCCGCCAGGTTGGTGATTTGATTAATTTTTACCCCTTCTGCCGGTCGAACCGCATAGAGGGTAATCACCGGACCTTCGATTACCTTTTTAACAAAAGCCTTCACACCGAACTGAGCAAGGGTATTTTCCAGGAGATCCGCATTGGCCATCAGTTCTTCGCGTGAAATCTTCCCTTCGGATTTATCCTCATGCAGTAAGTCCACAGGAGGAAGCTGAAATTTGGAAAGTGAGTCCCGGATTTGCTGATGATAATCAAAAGG
>RFIL01000161.1 GCA_003695285.1 Calditrichota bacterium | reverse complement strand
TCATTTTGAGAAAAAACGACTGGAAATTGATTTTTGAGTAGAAAGGTGAATGAGTAGTTACGTGAGTTGCGGCAGCCTATCCTCCCCCGGTAGCCGCGCCGCAAGACGTTCCTATTGGAACACGCTTTAGCTTGCGGTTGGATGCCTCCGACGAAGTAACTCCTTTTTCCTCTGGTTCACAACCTCCCGGTCGGAAACAGAGTTTCCAGGATTATGGCGTGGGGCTGACCAAAAAGTAGAAAATGATGTAATTTTATTCATGTCGTTGTTTATGAGATTAAATCCAACTCTCCCCCCAACCCCCCTCTCTTGCCAAGAGAGGGGGCGAAGGGGGTGAGTTCAATGAATTTGCAACAAATTCATTTATATGTAATTATTTTTGGTGAAATTTACTTTTTTGACAGCCCCAACAAGATAATAAGTGCTCAACGGTTCCACCACCACCGCAAGCTAAAGCATGCGGCTACCTGAGGAGGTTGTGAACAAGAGGAAAAGGAGTCAATTCGTCGGAGGCATCCAACCGTAAGCTAAAGCATGTTCCGAAAGGAACGCCTTACGGCGCGGTTACCGGGGGAGGATAGGCTGCCAGCAACTCACGTAACTACTCATTCACCTTTCTACTCAAAAATCAATTTCCAGTCGTTTTTTCTCAAAATGACTGGCATCTACCAGCAAATCTGTTTCCCGGTAGATGGTTTCCCCCACCATCAAGTTGATAAAATGATCACCACGGGACAGTAAAATCTCAGGAGCCGGGGTGACCAATGGTTGCCAGTATCCATCTATGGAGATAGAGGCTCCGGGTGGGTTGGAAAGAATCTGCAAAGTATCAACAGCGGAAACCGGGGTCATATGAAAAGAGAGGGTCCTTCTTTCATTGGGATTAATGGTAAGAATTTCAACCTCGGGGAGCGGCTGGAAACCATTTTCTCTCACGCGAACTTCATAAATTCCCGGTTCTACCGGAATGAACCCCTTATTGGCTTTAATCCCCGTTAACCGGTTGTTCAGATAAACATAACTCGTGGATCGATTATTGGTCACCCGAATATAACCCAGGTCTTTCACTGGCTTAAAGTTAAAAGAGATGACCTGATGTTCATCACGCTCTAACAAGACCCGATGAAAAGCTGGTGAAGCCAGATAGCCCGATTTCACAGCCGCAATAACATGATACCCGGAAGGAATTTGTATCTGATTCCCATCGTGTTGGAAAGGAACCCCATCCACAAACAACTGATAATCTGTTACATTACTTTGTAGTTCAAGGGTGGCAAAATAAGCGGAATGCTTTAACTCAAAGTTTACGGTAACCACCCTGTTTCTTTCAACAGTAACCTGTTGCATGGGAGGCCAGCAACTATATCCATCTTTATAAACCGAGATAAAATAATTTTTGCCTGTTGCCAGATGGGGGATGGTATCCGGTGTAAACAAATTCTTCTCTGCACCATTCAGAAAAATTTGAGCACCAGGGACGTTGGTAATCACCTGGATGGCTCCATAAACTTTGGGCTTCTTAATCGGATTGTAACGTAGTAAAAACATAAAAATCATCCCCGCTGCAAAGACGAGGACCAGATTTAAAACAATTTGAAAAATCCTACGTTGAGTGCGTTTACGCTGTCGGGAGGATGTTTTTCGGGAGCGCCTTCTCCCGCTGCGTTTTTTAGCTTCTTCCGGGGTAATCCACTCTACCTCTCCTCGATGATTGATATATTTGACATACCCCCTCTCCTGATAAAATCGCTCTTCTTCCTCTTCCTTGATTTTCTGCCGGATACGTTCTTCCAGCTGTTGCTGTCGAATTTTTTCTTCCTGCTCCTTACTTTCCCGAATTCGGCTTTCCCGTTCTTCCAGTTCCTTTCGAATTTTTTCCCGTAAGCGCTTTTCTTCTTCAGGAGTTAGTGGCATAACCCTTTTTCCTCATTTTTATTGATCATTTGCTCTTCCTTTCCTGGACCCATTTATAACCATCCCATCTGACGATACCAGCGCCAGGTTTCAAACAATCCATCATACAAAGGGATATGAGGAACAAAATGCAATTGATTTTTGATTTTTTCATTCGAAATCACCCAGTACTGGGCGTCCACTTCAGCAATTTTTTGCCGATTTAAAATGGTTGGCTTCCCCCGCAATCGTGCCTGAAATTCTATCAGGGTGGCGATTCCTCTGGCAACTCCGGGAGGAATGGAGATGGTTATCACCCTTTTCTTATTCATAATATCCTGCAAATAGTAAGTCACCTCAGACCAGGCAACTGGTTCATCATTACAGATAAAATACGTTTCTCCCGCTGACTGAGGAAGTTCCGCCGCCAGAATGATGCCTCTGGCCAGATCATGCACGTGGATGATACTAACCACCTGATCTTTTATCCCGACTTTCAAATTCACTCCCCAGTGAATGTTTTTAAAAACGTTGAGTATGTCACTATCCCTGGGGCCATAAACAGCCGGAGGTCGCAATATGGTTACAGGTATCTCATTTTGATATTTTAAAACAACTTCTTCACTTTTGAGTTTGCTCCGGCCATAATCGGATATGGGATGAGGAGGATCGCTCTCCACCAATGCTCTGCCCTCAAGTGAGGGACCTACTGCTGCCTGACTGCTAAGGAATACCAATTTTTTTATACCGGGGTTATAGCCTCGTATCAACTCCATCAAGTTACGAGTGGTATCAACATTACCCCTGTAATAATCCTCAATTGATAAAGCTTTGGTTACCCCGGCAATATGGAGCACATAATCGGCTTGTTTAATCGCTTCTTTAAGTGTTTCCGGCTGAAAGAGCGAGCCTTTAACCAACTCTACCGGTAACTCCTTTAACCATCTTAAATTGCTGCTCTCCCGAATTAAACAGGTAACTTCCTCTCCTTTCTCTACCAGAAATTGTGCGACCCAGCTTCCGATAAAACCAGTAGCACCGGTGACAAAATAGCGCATGTTTCCTCTCCCCTATGATCCCACGTCCTTGAAATGGGATGAGACTATTTACATGTATCTTCCCTAAGAAATTAAGTGTAAAATTGGAAAATTAAGATACGGTATAGATGACACAATTTCAAGGATAATAGAGGAAGGAAGAGAAATGATATTTCATGAAGCGTATAGTCAAGAAAGAAGTTATAGATTAAAATTTATAAACAATCCCTGCACTGAGTAGGGTATTGCGAGTATCATTGCTTTCAAAATGTCGATCCTGGTCATTATCATAATTCCCAAAAAGCTGTATTTGCCAGTTACGGGTAATTGGGATCCATCCAACGAGAGTGATAGAATGGACGAAACGATCCGAGTAAAACGAATTTAAGAAACTATCCTCTGCATAAGGGTAATCTCTCCAGCTAATACGATATTCCAGCTCGATCATGCTACCACTAAACTGGATATATTCTGCTACAATTTGTATTCCTTTTGCAGTATAATTTCCCTGTCGAGCAAAGGCTTGATCTTCACTGGAAGTTCTGGCCTGATTCGTCAGCTTCTCCCAGAAGCCGCCAATACCGAAACTGTTTAATTCCCCCAGATAAATCTTGGGCACCAGACTGATGTTGAGATATGTTTCATCCGGAGAGATGGCATCAGCTGTTTTGTAGAGTTTTCTTTCTACTTCCAGATTTCCTGCCACTCCAAAATGAGATTTTAATTCTACTTCAAACTCTACTTTCGGTTGAACCTGAAAATACTTGTTTTTATACAAGCTGTCCGTTAGTTCATTCCTGAAATTATTCAACTCAAAACGAGAAGATATTTTAATAAACCGATTGTATTTTACCCGGTATTGATATTCCAGATCCAGGCCATTCCGGAAGAAATTATAAAGGGATCCATGCCACTCCTTATAGTAGCTGGGAGAGAAGGTAATAGCTAACGAATGAGGTCTGGTAAAATAATGCTCATAAAACATTGTGGCACTGCCGGAAAAAATGTTCGTGCTCACATCCTGTGGCTGAGGATACCATTTAATACGATTCCGGATTTGGAAATACCATCGATTATCAAATGAATAAGGATTTCCCCAGAGATATGAAAAATTACCATCCATGAAAGTCGCATCCAGATGAGTTTGAGATACAAAAAGATTGGCCGCAACATCCACCCGGTGCAAGGAATTTGTCCTTGCTTTTTCCAGGAAACTGAACAGGCTATAATTCAGATATTGATTATCAACTTTTAGCATGTGATTGAATCGTATCGGAAGGGTTCCCAGATTTAGCATATGGGAAAAATGAATCCCGATGTACGGATTTTGTAACTCATCTATCAGCAGACTATCACTTTCCAGAAAGCTTAATTCATACTCCTGAAGTGAATAATCCACGCCTGTCTCTAATTGAAAAGATGAATTCCCGGGAGTTGTAGAAATTTCCGATGGTAACGTTACGGATTGAGAGTTCAGATGAACAGAAAGGGGTGGGTCTTGATCAGGATTCTCTAACAACATCTCCACAGTGGTTAAAATTTCCCTTGCTTCGGTCCAGGAACTATCTCTGGCTAAATCCTGAGCATCATGAATCAAGGAGATAATCAAGGAATCTTGCTCTTCAGTAAAGTGCTGGATTAATAAGGTTTGAATTCTGGTATATTGTATTTCGTATAAGTTTTGTTCAATTTCACCAGTTGTGGTTCCTTCTTCCTGAGGCAGGCCAATACCGGATATCAACAGGAATCCTAATCCCAGTGTTAGCGCTCTCAAAGTTCTATCAAATTTGTGTCTGAGAGACTCATCTTTCAATTTCACGGATGTCCTTCTTTTGGTCAAAACCTGTTCCTTATAGTCGCAAACTGATATCCGAATCATTAATCGTCTAAGATAAAAACTGTAATAAAGCCACTGCCGGGAAACCCGACAGTGGCTGATGTTGAAGCGTTTAAAGATTAATCATGCGGAGCTACCCGATACGGCACACTCCAGGTCGTGGAGTTATATGGGAACATGTCCGTATCACTATCATAGATAGTTCCATTATCAATTGCATCAATTACCGCATGGTAAATTCGGAAGGGCTGTTGATTGACTGTCCAGGTTCCCTGGTAGATATGTTCATCAGTAACCGGGTCAATTTCCACGAATTCAAAGAATTTTCGGGCATGATGATGTCGGTTAACAGCGTAATGGAGAATGACCGTTTCCGTGGCACCATTCCCCTGAGGATCAACAGGATTAGTGGTCATATTTTTCAATCTCACTCGCACCGTTACCTCTTCACCTGGAGCAAAGGTAGGGATATTATCCACGTTAAACATACTATGCAAAGGATTGGAAAAGGTGAGAGTATCGCCTTCCGAGGTAAATACCTGCACTTCACTGATCTGGATAGTATGATAGGGAACGCTATTGCCCTGTCCCATCGAGAGGGAGTATAACTTCCAGCGACGACCCATAGTTGGAAAGTCATTACCACGATCTCTTCGGACATAAAGAGCCACCCGTCGCACAACATGGGTTAAGGGCTTTCGATGAACCACAAAGGTATCCGTTTGACTGCTATCATTGAGAACATTCTCAACAATTACAAAGCGACCTCGAAGCTCACGGGACAGAGCCACCCGTACGGTATCCGGAGCGATTCGCTCAATTACCACCCGGCGTATTCCTCTCCGGTTAATATGACGACCAAACCGTACCACCGAATCCAGCGGAGTCTCAATTTTTCCGAATCCATTACCGGTATTTCCATTGATGATGGCATCCTCACTTCCATCATCAATCGCAAGATCAAAGAGATAGTCATCTTCATCCGAAGAAGCCAGCTCTTGAATTTCCATATCATCAGCGCCTTCCGATACCAGCGGGTCAGAATCTTTTTGACATGACATCATTAGAAACATCGAGAGCAAGCCAATCAAGAATAAATATGCTAAGCGTCTCATTTTTAGTACCTCCTTTGTTTTTTATCTTTTCCTTTTTCTAAAACAGTTTCTTCCGGGCCCGGGAAAAAACCATCTATTTAGTGATTAGGTTAAAAGCCATTTGAATATATTCCTGTGCAATCTCATATTGCTTCTGTTCCATCGCCCGCTCCGCCAGTTGAGACAAACGTCTGGCATTTTCAAAGCGAATTCTTAAAGAATGATCCTGGGTTTGTTCGACACTATCCAGAAGACTTTTCAAACGCTGTAAATCCGTCTGAAGTGCTTCTATGGTGATTTCTTTTTGAGAACGGTGTAAAACGATCCGATGGTATTTCAAAATGAGCTGATTGGTCAACCTTAATAATTGACTGCTTTGGAGATAATTTTTATTCTGAAAAGCTGTCTCAGCCCTTTTCAAATTCTCTTCAATCAATTTCAAAAATTGATCAGCATTTTTCCAGGGTTTCTCCTGCTGTTTCAACTCCTGTAAATTTTCCCGGGTTACCTGAAGTAAGCGTTGCAATTCATCCGGGTTATCTTTTTGTCGTCTTTCAACAATTCGATAAAGATTGACCAACATTTGATTTGCCAGGCGCAATTTCCGTCTTGCTAATTCCGGTTGACCATTATGGAGATGTCTTTCAATCTGTCGCATCAACTCCTTTGTTCGACTCAACATCCGTTTTGCCGCTGGCAAATTTTTATCTGTCAGTTCCTGTTCCAGTGTGGTTATCCCCTGTTGAAGATTGCTATACTCTGTTTGTAATAATTCCAGATCCGTTTTGTTGGAAGAGCTTAGTAAATCGATTAATCGGTATAATGCCCGGTTAACAGTAATCAACTTTTGCCTCGCAGCTTCATACCGATTTTGCTCATACAAATGTTGTATATCTCTTAATTCTCTCTCAATTTTGTTTAACAAATTCTTTACTTGTCGCCGATTGTCAGTGGTTTCCACCAGCCGATTCGCTTCTTCGAGTAAACTTTGGGTATCCATTACCAACTTTCGCCAATCCACATCCCGATGTCGATCCGATCGCCCCCCTGCAATCTTAATTGCCTGTCGGGCAAAATTCATGGACAACCGGTAAAACTCTAGCGATTGAAACGTCCGTCCCTGGGAAAATAACTGATTGGCCCGAATTCGGTAAAACTTGGCTTGATTTAAAAGATAAAGGGCTTCCGGAGAATCATTGCCTTCCACGGCCTCTTCGGCTTCCAGTATCAGGCGATCCAGTTCCTCTCTGAACTTTATCTTCAATACAGGATGACTGTGTAACATGCCTTCTATCTGTTTTAAGATGGAATATACCTGGCGTGCTAAAACCCGGGCTTTTCGATATCTACCCTGTTGTACCAGCTCTCGTACCTCCTGAAACTTCATCTCCGCTTCCTGGAATTTCATCTCCAGCATATTCCTTAAATCAGAATTCGGTGGCAATGGGAGCAGCTGGATAAGAGTAGCTGTTTTCTTTAAGGCTGCCCGGAGTTCCTCAAGGTCTCGATGAATGTCATCCCCCTGTGCCTGAATAAGGGTGGATAGAAGTAAGAAAATAACAACGAGAATTTTCCAGTATACCTGTTTCATATTTTTAAACCTCATTTTTCCATTCATATCTGATTCAACTTGCATGCCAGGATTTCACTTCTGAATATAGGTTTATATTTTTCAAACGGTTAGAAATTTTAATACTTTACATTTCAAGAGTTGAGTGTACCGTATCGTTCACTCAATGAACCACTCAGTTCACTTTGTTCGATCCCAATGATGGGTCGCTTCGTGAGAAATATTTTGGAGAAAGAAAGAGGTTGAATTAGAGGTGCAAGGAATTGTCCATAAAAAAAGGGGACATAATTGATTATGTCCCCTTTATTAAAGAATAGTTCCCTGGCGACGACCTACTCTCCCACCCCGTTACCGGGGCAGTACCATTGGCGCTGGTGGGCTTAACTTCTCTGTTCGGAATGGGAAGAGGTGTTTCCCCACCGCTATAGTCTCCAGAGAAACTTAAAGACGGTATCTATTTTGTTAGATAGTCTGAGTTGTTATTTGTTGTATAGCACGACTATTCTGCTGAAGGTAGAAAAAAGGGTAAGTCAAGCCGCACGGCGGATTAGTACGGTTCGGCTAAATGCATTGCTGCACTTACACCTACCGCCTATCAACCTTCTCATCTCGAAGGCGCCTTCAGACCCTCTCGAGGAGGGATGGGATACCTCATCTTGGGCAGGGTTTCGCGCTTAGATGCTTTCAGCGCTTATCCTCACCAGACATGGCTACCCAGCGGTGCTCCTGGCGGAACAACTGGTACACCAGAGGTCTGTCCACTCCGGTCCTCTCGTACTAAGAGCAGAGTCCCGCAAGTATCCTACGCCCGCAACAGATAGGGACCGAACTGTCTCACGACGTTCTAAACCCAGCTCACGTACCGCTTTAATTGGCGAACAGCCAAACCCTTG
>RFIL01000160.1 GCA_003695285.1 Calditrichota bacterium | reverse complement strand
GCGGATGTGAAAATCGGTATTGGTTCCAATTTAACCATGGATGTCACCCTTAATCCGGATTTTGGTCAGGTTGAACTGGATCCGGCAGTGGTGAACCTGACGGCATTTGAAACTTTCTTTCGTGAGAAACGCCCTTTCTTTATTGAGGGGGCTGGTATCTTTTCTTTTGGTAATAGGGGTGCTACCAACGACTGGACGTTTAATTATAATCCGCCCACCTTTTTTTATAGCCGACGAATTGGAAGACCACCACAACTGGAACCACTTCATTCCGGTGAGATAAACTCGCCGGCCAACAGTACCATCCTTTCGGCTGTTAAGATTTCCGGGAAAACTTATTCCGATTGGGAGATTGGTGTGTTACAGGCATTTACCGCCCGTGAATATGCTGAGATTGATTCCGAAGGAGTGCGTCTGAAAGAGGAGGTGGAACCGTTTACTTCATATACAGTTGTGCGCACATTTAAGCATTTTATGACAAATCGGGCTGGATTGGGACTCATCGGGACTTCTACCATCCGAGATTTGCGAAATCGAAATGAAATAGAATCTCTGAGAGATAAAGCCTATGTGTTTGGGTTAGATGGTTACTGGTTTTTAGGCAAACAACGGCGCTGGGTCATCAATGGATGGTGGGGGGCTTCACATGTCACAGGAAGTAAAGAAGCCATAACCGAATTGCAACAAAATTCTCAGCACTATTTTCAGCGTCCTGATTTTGAATATACTTCACTGGATTCCAACAAGACCGAGCTAAACGGTTGGACAGGTCGATTGGCGCTGAATAAGGAACAGGGGAATTTTTATCTCAATGCTGCCATCGCTGTCAATTCCCCGGGATTCGAATCCAATGATCTGGGATTCCATTCGCGGGGAAATGTGATTAATCAACATCTGGTGCTGGGATATCGCTGGTTTCAGCCAGGGAAAATTTTTCGGAATGCCGCCTGGCATGTATCCAATTTTCGCACCTTCGATTTTGACGGAAACAAAACCGCTGAAGGGTTTATGTCATTCTTCCATGGAAGATTATTGAATTACACCGGCATTTTTGGACGGGCGGGATATTTCCGTCGAACCCTGGATATAAGTCGTACCCGCGGTGGGCCTGCCATGGAAAAGCCTGCCGGATTTTTTAGCGGTATTTCCATTTCCAGTGATTCACGAAAAGATTTTATTCTGGAGCTTAAAGGTAATTATGGTGCCAGTGCCAGAGGTGGTTGGCGATATGGCTTTGGGAGCGAAATGGAGTGGAAGCCGGGCAGCCGTTTTTTTCTCGAGGTGGAACCGGAATATTTTCGGGATTATTCTCCGGCTCAGTACATCGATACCATTGATGATCCCGCTGCACAACATACATATGGGAAGCGATACATCTTTGGGATACTGGATCAAAAACAGCTCTCCGCCTCGGTGCGTGTGAATTATACCTTTACCCCTCAATTAAGCTTGCAGGGCTTTTTTCAACCCCTGATTTCCTCGGGAAAGTATACCGATATAAAAGAGCTGGCTCATCCCGGGGGATACGATTTTATCCATTACGGTAAAGACCAGGGGAGTTCCATTAAACTTCGGGACGATGAGTACGAGATTGATCCCGATGGTACCGGCCAGCATCTTTTTTATATCAGCCAACCGGATTTTAATTTCAAATCGCTTCGGGGAACGGTGGTGTTAAGATGGGAGTTTGCACCCGGTTCAACCCTCTTTTTTGTCTGGACTCATGATCGGGCAGAGGATGAAAACTCCGGTGAGTTTCGCTTCGGCCGCGATTTAAGACGATTGCTGGATCAAAAAGCAGATAATATCTTTCTGGTAAAATTCAGCTACTGGTGGAATCCCTGATAAGGGGATGTGAGTTTTCCATTGTTGGGAAAAAATCAAAAGCAAGGTTGCCTTTTTTGCTGAAGATTATCATATTGAAATCAAATGAAGCAAAAAGGAGGTAGCCATGCCGACCTTTGTTTTAATGACGAAATTAACCCCCGAGTTAGCCCGTCAGGTTCAAAGCCGCTATGAATTGGGGCGTGATTGGTTAGAACAGGTAAAAAAGAAATGCCCGGAAGTGAAATTTATTGCCCACTATGCTCTCTTAGGTCCTTATGATTTTCTGGATATTTACGAAGCCCCGGATGAAGAGACGGCTGCAAAAGTTTCCATGATCAGCATGATGAATGGTGCATTAAAAGCCGAAAGCTGGACAGCCATCCCTTACAAACGATTTGTCGAGTTATCCAAAGAGGTTTGAGAAAATTCGGTGAGATAAAATTACCGGTAGGATCACACATAGATGACCCTACCGGTTCAAGATTAATTTTCGATGAAAAATGAGGCATCGGAAGTGGCTTTAGACACCAGTCTCCGACGGCGGTGATTCATCCGTTTTAATTCATCTTCAAAGAAAAATTGGTTTTCTCCAAAGGCAGGTGTTAAATCATCCAACCATACTGCGGATTCATCATATTCAGCAAAAAAAGGACGATTGACCCATTCCGGATTTCTTGCCTGAATCATTGAAAGAGATAAATAGCGTTCACCGTAAATTTCACATACCCCATTAATGAGGACTTTTCCTGGGGTGCAGGACATGCTGGGGCCTCTTACCGTTCGAGCCACGCCGCTTACCTGATTGTAGGCTTTGCTAAAAATCTTCCATGCCCGGACTAAAGGCACACCAAAATAATGTTGGGCACCCGTATCCCGCACCACGAACATGTAATAAGGTATACATCCCAATCTCACCTGTTCTCGCCACATTTCTGCCCAGATCTTTGGATGGTCGTTAATATGTTTTAAAATTGGGGATTGGGTGCGAATCTGGGCGCCGGTGCTGCGAATGCGTTCAATGGCTTCCTGAACTGCTGGAGTTTTTAGCTCATTGGGGTGAGAAAAATGGGCCATGAACGCCAGATGCTTTCCTGCTTCTTTTACCTTCTGGAATACATTTAAAATCTCTTCGCTACCTTTATCGGTTGTGAATTTATACGGCCAGTAGGATAAAGATTTTGTTCCGATGCGGATCGTTTTCAAATTGGGGAGATTGGCATCGAGCAATGCGTTGATGTAGGTGGCAAAGAGCTCCGGCTTCATCACCATGGGGTCTCCCCCGGTAAATAGAACATCTGTAATCGTGGGGTTGGCTTTTAAATACTCAACCAGATATTCCGATTCCTTCATGGCGAATTTCCATTCATTCATCCCCACAAACTGTGGCCAGCGAAAACAGAAGGTACAATAGGCATGACAGGTTTGTCCCTGTCGAGGAAAGAAGAGAACCGTTTCTCGATATTTATGTTGAATTCCGGTTAACTTCATTCCGTTTAAGACGGGAACATTTAATTCCATTTGTCCTGCCGGGTGAGGATTTAGCTGGAGCCGGATTTCGTGGGCTATTTTCTCTAATTCTTTTCGAGGAACTCCCCGTCGTAGAGCATCGGCCATTTTGTTAAAATGCTCCGGTTGTAACATCTCTTTTTGTGGAAAAGTTAACCGATAAATGGGATCATCGGGGACCTCATCCCAGTGGATGAGCTCATTGATGACATAGCTATTGGTCTTAAATGGCAATACGTGCCCTACCACTTCAATGGCAAAAATCTCTTCCCGGGTAAGTTTCTGAATCTGGGGGATCTGCTTAAAATTATGCAAGGAATAAGCCTTGTATGAGGGTGGATGATTATTGTCAGTACCAGGGTGCACAGAGTGTGGAGTCGTTCTCATGGCATCTCCTCCCTTGTTTTTGGTGTTTGGGTTAAAGTGCTTTTTGTGAGGGGCAAAAAACCCCCTTCACAAAAAACAGCATTTTCGCGTTAACATGCAATCCTGACCGTAGTTCAGGATTACCGGTGGTTAAAACCAACAGAGTAATTGGCTGGCGGATTAACGACAGAAGTAAAAAACCTTCTAATCTGCAGGAGAACCCGTTTTCAGATGAATGGTTCTCGAATGAAAGGAATTTCTCTGGCCAAGCAAGAGAATTAGAATTTTACAACCCAGAAGATTTTGATAGGCATCATTTAAGCAACCACCATAAATCAATATAAAAATTATTCCACTTTACGCAAGGGAAAGATAATTTTTTGCGATGGAAACAAAAATGCCTACATTGGTAGGGGGGAATGTTGGGGTATGAAATCATTTTCGTTGAAAGGGAATAAAGTGATGGACCGGATGTTAGAAGAAATTTTGGAAGCCTGGTATACCAACAATCGCATCAATCTGTTTTTGATTGAGCATATTAGTGAGGAAGGTATGAAGTGTACTCTCTCCAAAAGAGGGGGAAGAAATGTGGTGCGGCAGTTTGCGCATATCCACAATAATCGGGTCTGGCATCTGGAAAGGCGGGCACCGGAACTGGCCCGGGAACTTTATAAATTTGAAACTCAAGAAGAACCGGAAAAAATCCAGCTTGTGGAGTGTCTGAATAACTCTGCGGATAAAATTGCCCAATATTTTCAGGAGGTGTATAACGGAACCGTAGCTCGCAAGACTTTTAAAAAGGGAATCATTCCCTATCTGGGATATTTTATTTCACACGAAAGTCATCATCGGGGAAGTATTTTGTTAACATTGAAAGAATGCGGGCATCCGCTGGATCAGGCGACTCGCTATGCCATCTGGAATTGGGATAATTTATGAAG
>RFIL01000159.1 GCA_003695285.1 Calditrichota bacterium | reverse complement strand
TGGTCTTGTTTAGCTCCGATGAGATAATACCCGCCGTCAACAGTTGGGCCCAGCACCAGGTCTACCATATCCAGTTGTTCAAAAGCAAATGAGATATCCCGTTTTGAGAGGGTGGGAAGATCGCTTCCAATGATAATCGTTCTCCGATATCCCTTGTCAATCCCGCCTGAAATAGCCTTACGCATTTTCTCTCCCAGATTGCTCCCCTCCTGGGGAAGGTATTTTACTCCATCCCCCAGCCATTCCTGCATCTCTTTATGACCATCCTCCGGATAATAATGCACCTCCAATTCGTAATCACCGGAATGGAGAAGATTATGCAGCAAATCGGTTCCCATGCCTTTATACAGGGATAAAGATTGGGCAGGAGTCAGCTGAGGTTGCATACGGGTTTTTACCGTCCCTGAGCGGGGAGCTTTCATAAAGATTATCAACAGATTATCGGAACGTGTGTTCATACCCTGCCATTAGAATAGTGGTCTTCTTCCGGAAGTTTTGGTTAATTTTAAATCCTTCAGTGCAGAGGCTTTCACTTTGATTTCCAGGCGGTAAAAACTAAAAGCCGGGTTGGGAGACCAGGTGAAATTCATGGTCCAGCAATGAAGGTCTCGATTAATGATAAAAGTTTGAGAATCAATCTGCCGTTCCATTAGATCCAGACGACTCTGGTAACTGATGTACCAGTTCCGCGTGAGTTGTAGTTGGGCGGAGAGGTTCAGGTCGAAATGGCGATTAATGAAACCGGTTTCACCCTGGGAGTAGCTATAAGTGAATTGAAAATCCATACTCCAGGTGCGGTCAAAGTTTGCCAGAGCTTCCTCAATCTGACGTTCTTCTTCATCCAGGTTGTCTGTCGTTTGTTGGGTGAAGATGTCTGTGGGATCCTGCGCTGTTTCTCCAGGGGGAGGAGGAGCCGGAGTGGTGGGTTGGGTCTTATCCTTCGAAGAGAGGCGAAACCGAGCATTTACAGCCACTCTCCAGTTCACGAGGTCTGGCAATTGAAACCCATCCGCCCATACAAAACGGTTGATCCGTCCACTACCGGAACCTTGTTTTTTATATAGACTATGTGTGGAACGAAAATCAATGCTGAAATTGTTCGTAGGGCGAGCAATGATGCTGGTGTTGATATTGTTCCAGCGCAAACTGTCACGGGCAAAATTGTAGGAAGTGCTGGTGTTTAAGCGGAATAAATCAATCTTCTTCTCTTCACCATTCCGGATGATCTTTCCCTGAAACAGATTGTTAATTCCAATATTTAAATTTCGTTGCTCACCGCTGGGAGTCGTTCCAAACAAACTGCCGGAAAACCGATCTCTTGTAATTTCCTTTCCGGTGGTATCCCGAAAGGTTTGAACATATCCATAAGCAGGATCTGAGAAATCCGGTCGATAGGAAAACCCGATGCGAGGGTCCATTTTATGACGAATTACTTTCAGAGGTGAAAAAGGTATTTCCCACAAACCGTAAATTGTGGTACTGGCATTTAGAGATGTGGTGAAGGTGTGACGGGCACGAAACCCTTTCACAGTGTCTGCTCTGGTATCATTCAGACTATCAACAAAGGAATAATTCAAATACTGGGGAACCCATATTTCAGTCAAATTTAAAGATTGGTTGATCTTGAAATAACGGAACAGGTTCGTGTTGAAAGTTTGTGTCAAATTATGCTGCCATCCACTCTTCCGGGTGGAGGAAAATCCTGCTGAAGTGCCTTCACTGGTAGTAATGGGCGTTCTGGAAGCTTTAGAGCGTAACAGGGAGTTATAGCTATATCGGAGTCGATGATACCACTTTTCTCGGGATCCCGTATTTTTCGGGAAGATACTTTTTTGTGGTTGACTGTAACGAAGAATGGGAAAATCAAAATCAATTTTTCCGGTTTGTAAATTCTCATTGCGTTGCAAATTTAAAGACAGGGTTCGTGAACCTGGTAACCGCTTTTGAAGAGTCACATTTGTGGTAAGGTTTTGTTGGAGACGTTGATTAATATCGGTGTAATAATTCTGCCGAAAGTCTTTATCACTCAGAAAGCTTCCGTTGGCGGTAAGATTGATGGTTTGGCCAATGGTTTGCCGATGAGTAAATCGAATTTCCCATCGACGTCGTTTAATTCCGGTGGTGACATCCCGGGGGGAGAAGGTGCCGCTCACATCTCCGGAAAAAGCATACCGTTTTTTATAACGTAGTTGGCTTTTATACACCAATCCGGTTTTTTCATAGAATGTCCCCTGGATGGTGGCATCAAAATAATCAGAGGGAGCCCAGTAATAACCGAAATTTTGTAAATATCTTCCACCGAAACTGCTTTCGCCGTAGGTGGGGAGGATAATACCGGATCTCCGACCTCGTTGCAAAGAAAAAGCTCCGAATGGCAAAGCAAAGACCGGAACGTCAGCGATATAAAAGATAATGGGCCTGGCAACCGCCACTTTCTTCAGCCGAACCCGCATCTTTTTCCCACGAAAATAGTAATGAGGGTGATCCTCTAAATCGCAGGAGGTGAAGAAACCATCCTGGATTAACAGGGTTTCCTCCCCGATTTTATGCACATCTTTCCCTTTATAAAACCCGGGGTCCATCTGAGTATAACCCTCTCGAATTTTTCCCCGACGAGTGGTAAAGTCATACTCGAGGCGAACCCCCTTGATCGGTTCTTCCCCTTTTTCGGTTAATACCGGAAGATGAGAGTAGATAGGGTTGCCGTTTGCATCGATTGAATCTACCGTTCCTTCAGCAATCAGATAATTGCGATTCCAGTCTATTTTAACTTTTCCGGCTGTTAAAGTAACATTTTGATATTCAATACGAACGTCCCCTTCTAATTCAGTTATCCTGTCCGGGAGAGAAAATCGGATCTTTTCAGCCCAGTATTTTACCGGGCCTTCCACCCCGGAGGTGGTGGAAGGTGGGGGAGTCAAGGTATCCGGGGAAGTTGGAACGGGTGAAGGGGGCTGAACCTGGGCGAGAGCATTAATTGAGAAAAGAATGAAGTACAACCATAACGCCCCAAAAATAGATCGAATTTTCACACCGTGCCATGAAGATGGTATAGAGGTGGCGATTGGGAATATGTTTGATTGTTTTTTATCGTTACTAACCATTACTTCACATCGCTGTTTCAGGACTCGAAGCTATTTTGTTTTGGAATTTTAATATCACCTTTGTAAAATAACATCTTATTGATGATAATATCAAATACTCATTTTAGTACTTACAGTTGCAATGATTATAAAAATCGTCGGCAGGAAGGTTTCTTTTGATGAAAATTATGGGCGATCTAATTTTTTCTGTGGTCTCAACGTGCCTCCCTGCATATGAATCCCTTAATAGATAAGGAGTTGGCCGACATTTCGATGAAATCAATTCGTGTGATGTAAATCACGGGATGTGTAAAATAAATTCACGCTTTTATCAAATTGTGTTACTTCAAAAAAGAATATCAAGGAAATAGACTTGAAAAAGTGCGGGTTTTTGGCGGTGAACTTAAAATACGGAGACATTTTTTATTGAATTTGCGTTGAGTCACAAAACTGCAAAAATCAAAATTAAATTTTTTAAAACTAAATAATCTGCTTCTCGGAAAAGAAGCCTTAAACTTAACCTTACATCAGGAGGTGCTATGAAACTTTATGATTTATCACAACCCTTGAACCAGGATGCTCCGTTCTGGCCGTATTATCCACCCTTTGAGGTAAAATATATCAAGCGGAAAGCTGAGCATGGGGTCAATGCTCAGTATATTATGACCTCAAATCACATGGGTACCCATCTGGATGCCCCCCGTCATTTTGTTACCGGAGGGATGACCATTGATGAGATTCCGCTGGATTGGTTATATGGGCCGGGTGTGATCGTTAATTTATCCGATGAGCTGGATGAATTGGATGTCTATACCCCGGAGATGATTGAAAAACGGGTGGAGGTGAAAGAAGGAGATATTCTAATTCTTCACACAGGGTGGCACAAGTATGCTCAATTTGGTGAAACCCCTGATGAAGAAAAGTATATCCATCGCCATCCGGGCGCCCATCCGGATATGGTGCCCTGGTTGCTGGAGAAAAAAATACACATCTGGGGAGTGGATTGTGTCTCTACTGACCATCCCATGGATTTGCCCATCGGTAGGTTTCTGGGGAAAGGGATGTTTGGCCATTGTGATCGAGTCAGGGCATTATGTGAAGAAAAGTTTGGCAAGGAAGGTGTGGAAAAATTGTTCCCGGATGAGGATTATCAACTTACTCATAATAAACTGTTTCCCTATAATTGTATGCACATTGAAAATTTGGGTGGTGATATTGCTGCACCGGAACTTCAAAACAAACGGCTGACGATCGGTTGTTTTCCCTGGAAATTTAAAGGTGGAGAAGCAGCGTTTGCCAGGGTGATTGCATTTGTTGAAGATTGATAAATGAAAGGATGGAATGAGGAATCAGACGACTTTGAAGGGCCCCCTGGAAGGGATTACGGTTCTGGAGCATACCACTGCACTGGCCGGGCCTTATTGTGCTCAATTGCTGGGTGATCTGGGTGCGGATGTAATCAAAATTGAACGTCCTGGTAGCGGTGACCAGGCGAGGGGATGGGGGCCGCCGTTTATAGGAGAAGTGAGTGCATACTTTTTGGGTACGAATCGCAATAAACGAGGGATGACCTTAAATCTCGCCCATCAGGAAGGGAGGGAGATATTGCATCAGCTCGTAAAATCTGCTGATGTGCTCATCCATAATGTTCCCCGGGAGAAAACTCGCAGGAAGCTGGGATTGGATGCTGAAACCTGTTGCCGTTTAAATCCACGGTTAATCTGGGCCAGCATATCGGGTTTTGGAAATACCGGACCTTATGCGGAGAAAGCCGGGTATGATGTGATTGCTCAGGGGATGAGTGGTACCATGGCAGTGACGGGAGAACCGGACCATGGCCCCATTCGATTTCCAACCCCAATTGCGGATTTAACCGCTGGAATTTATACTGCCTTTGCCATTGTCGCCGCACTATTCGCCCGGGAAAAAACCGGGAAAGGGCAATGTATTGATAGCGCCTTGCTGGATGCCCAGGTTTCCTGGTTGGCAAATATCGCCAGTAATTATTTGGCCACTGGTGAGCCCATTCGGAAACTGGGAAATGCTCACCCGTCTATTGTTCCCTATCAACCGTTCCCCACCGCCGATGACTGGATTATGGTTGGTGCAGGAAGTGAGAGCCTCTGGGAACGGCTGCTGGACACCCTGGGGTTGCCCGAGTTAAAAGATGATCCTCGATTTCGTGACAATGCAGCTCGTTTAAAACATCGTGATGAACTGATACCCATCCTGGAAAAAGCCTTCCGGAAAGCGCCTGCCAGGGAATGGATTCAGAAATTAGAGGAGAAAGGGATCCCGGTTGGCCCCATTAATCCCCCTGAAAAAGCATTGGAGGACCCTCATGTGCTGGAGCGGGAAATGATTGTAGAAATTGAGCATCCGCTTCTGGGGAGACTGCGTTCCCTGGGGAATCCCATGAAATTGAGTGATACTCCGGTGACCTATCGGTTGCCGCCTCCCTTGCTTGGTGAGCATACCGAAGCAATATTAAAAGAACTGGGGTTTGACGCGAAAACTATCTCTCGACTGAAGGCCGATGGGGTGGTTTAAACACCACCCCTCGTGCATGAAAGATGATGATGGGTGGCACACCCTGCAGGTTGAACAATTGTAACTATTGAGGTCGTTTCTTGAGAGGATTTACAGAATTAACAGGATTTAAGCACCATTCAACTGATTAATCACAGTGTTCGTCATATCCGAAAGAAGTGCCTATGCTGAAATGTAAAAAATCGTACCTTTTAACCACAGGGCCTACACAAAAAAAGATTAGAGCTTTATTATGATGAACAGGTGAAGCTCTTCCACAAGCTTATGATAACGAGAATTTTGTCGATCCAATCCCCTAAAGGCTCCTGAACAGTTACCGCACATAAAAATAAAGGGCACCCCGCATCCCTGCAGGGTGGGTCTCCCTCCTGCCAGCCAATAACCTCCCT
Source organism: Calditrichota bacterium (assembly GCA_003695285.1). Lineage (GTDB taxonomy): Bacteria > Calditrichota > Calditrichia > RBG-13-44-9 > J075 > J075. Next base: position 267 of record RFIL01000159.1, on the reverse strand, counting down.
GGCTTTTCAAACATGCTTGTTATTCCTGATTATCTTCTTTTCTGGAGCCCCCAAGGCCCGCCCAGTTGCCCAGAAGGAAAGCTGCCACATTTCCATAACCCAGTTCCAAAACCTTTGCCTTAATTATATTCAAAAATCCCATGACTTTTGTCAGATGTAGAGTTAGCTCTATAACACCCAAATAGGACAGGAAAAAGAGAATGACAACCTGAATGAGTATGAAGGCCAGAATGAACTTTTTAAACTGAATAAACAACTTCACCACAG
>RFIL01000002.1 GCA_003695285.1 Calditrichota bacterium | reverse complement strand
CACCGTATCTGCCACGCTTTTGTATACAAAAAATTGGTCATAGTAGGTGGTATCAGTGATAAATAACGTATCGCTTCTCCAGATGTGGAGCATATCATAGGTGGTTTGGGGTACTCTGGGGGGAGGAGGAGGGGGAGACCATTGCAATGCCTGGGGATCATAGCCCCACATCTCAAACACGACGGCGGTGGTATCCCTTTCAAAATATATTTTAATGGGTATATCTTTATAATTCTGATTGATGCTACGTAATAACCCCGCCAAAATCCAGTTGGCAGCTTTATCTTTCTCCAGTTTTTCAAAGACCTCCGGTTCGCTGAGTTGTGTCACACTCTGAAAATTGCTGGTAAATTGCCACTGGTTCATAACCTTCTGAGCGGTATCAGAAGGATACAGAAAATAGGTTTTCTCCGATGGAAAACATTTAATCAAATCATCTTCACCGAAGCCATTTCCTGTAGCATCAATAAATACCAGCTTGTTCACATTGTCTTCCGGGATTAAAAACGTTTCCAGAAAAAATTGAATCAGAGAGGGTTCGGTTACTGTCGCGGTGGCAACCATTTGTTGGTCGATGACCACCTGGGTCTGACCGAAAAGAGGCTTCATCGACATCTCCAGACAAAATGCGATTCCCAGCAGAGTGTATATCATGAAACGAAAAGGGTATTTATTCATTGCCTTTTACCAGGGTTAAGTATTCTCGATATTCCTTGAAATAGCGAATGGCTTCGTCAAAGCGTCCCATTCGTTTTAACGATTCAATTAAAATGCGCATGGTTGCAATTTGTTCGTCCGGGGTTAATTGATCACGTTCATTCAGGGCTGCCTGAGCCGCATCCACAGCATATCGGGGATTGTTCAACGACAACTTGGCCAGTTCCATGTAGCTTTTAGCCCGTTGATTCCAGGGGATGGAAATGGATTGCCGGAAATAGGCCAGGGCTTCTCTTAATTTATGTTGCTTTAAAGATTTGACCCCTTCATTATGGCACATAGCCCCGTAAGTGTTATAGAACTGTTGAAAAAGGGTATCCTCCGGAGTTATCTGGCGTTCACCATTCAGGTAAGAGTCCGTTACTTTCTTCAGGCGCTCCAATGCGGAGTCTTCTTTTTGAAGATGGGTATATTCAAGCATGGCCAGGCGCCAGTCGATCTCATCACGAGCTTTTTGAGTGGTTAACAGCTTCTTCAGTGCGAGAAAACCTTTGGCAGCCTCTTCATATTCGCCCCGGTCAATCAATGTCAGCATGGAATCCCGAAATTCCACAGCATGGATGTTACCTTCATCCCAATTAATCCAGTCCATCGTTTCCCGGGCAATGTCGGCTTCTTCCGAAGAAGTAGCAAACTGTTGAGCCCTCTGGAAGGCATCCAGCGCCTCTTCAGCTCGATACAGATGGATGTTACATTCTCCCTGATAATAGAGATAGAGGTATAGTTTACTGGAATCGATAACCATTGCAATTGTGCTATCATTGATAGGAAGATGCTCAGGGACGTTAAACACTGCATTTTTTTGCAGCGTCTCTTCCGCTATGCGAAAGGCATTTAAAGCCTTATTCCACTGATGCAATTGCATATAAATTTGTCCCAGTCGGGCAAATAACTCGTGCTGACTGCGATCCATCAGAAGAAGTTTTTCCAGTGCTTTTGCGGCTTTTGGTAATTGTTCATTCTTTAATAACTGATTGGCCTGCATCTGGTAAACCTTTGCCAGCCAGAAACGCGTCTTTCGGTCAAAAGGGTTTAACCGGAGTGCTTTTTCAAAATAAAATTCTGCTGAGTCCAGATGTACCTGAATCAGGGAACGGATCATGTCCTCAGTCAGGGTAGTGGAGGAGGATACATCTTTCACAGCTAATAGTTGTCTGGCACCCTGGTTATAGGTCTGAATGGCAAGTATAGAGTCCTTTTCGGAAACTTTTTCATCCTTATTGATAGCGCTGAGCAGTTGAGCCAGGCTATCACTGGTGTTCATTTCTTCTTCTCCGGCGGCGGCAATTGTTGCAGCTGTTTCCTGTCGTTGCCAGCTAACAAATAATTGTTTAGCCAGAGAATCCGCTTCTGCCGCAGTGCTGCTATCAACGCCGGCCAGGTGAAGGGGCGTGGGTGGGGGCTCCTGGAATGGAGTGACCGGAGGTTTGCTGCTACTGCAGGCGAATATGATTAAGAACACCGGAAAAAAAACGGTCAGGGTAATGAATGTCTTATTCCACTTCATGTTTCACTGTCTCCCACCAGGAAAGAAATATTTGATAAAATTGTTTTGTCTGATTGCTACCGGCTGGTTGTAAATTGGTGCTGAACTCCAGGATGGCACCATCGGATAAACGGGTAACCGAACCGGTTCTTAAAAAATTACTTTTCTTTTGAAATCCCTGATCAATCAAATAAATAACCCGTTCTCCCTGAACCAATGCTACCCGAACCTCATAGGTGGATTCCACACAAAGCAGAAACATGTCATAGGTTATACCTTCCACAGAGAAACGGATCATGGATGTCAGGGTACCGGGGGTGTAATCCATAAATTTCTTGACAACGCCGGGGAGGTTTGCCGGATGTTTTTTCATCCACTCCACCAGGGGACGATAGAGTGGTGAGAAATTACCGAATTCTTTCTGGAATTCTTCCAGGTCTTTTAAAGTAATATTTCCACCCTTATCCGCTTTTCGGTCATCGCCACCAGGACCATCGATGCCACTGGAAAGGGCTTCTCCATATTCATTGCCAGAATTTGAGACGTCAGTGCTACTCTTCACAGTGATGCCGGCGCCTTTACCGGGTCTGCGGGAACTACGTTTAGAGGAGGGCACTTTCAGTGACGCTTCTTCTCCCATCAGGGTATTTAATTCCCCTCCCAGACTTTCCACATCAAGAGCGGTAATTGTCTTTGCCCTGGTGTTTGTTCGATTTTTTGATGTGGGTTGAGGAGACTGATTTACCGGAGCTTCATTGAGGAGATCAACATCATTTTCCAGTTCAGCCAGAACATCCTCTAATTCAATTCTCTGAATTTCCGGTTCATTGGCATTTTCCACCCGGGTTGGCTGTTCAGGAGATTGAACCTTTTCCGTTTTTACATGGTGAGTTTGGGGAACAAATCGGGTCCAGTTAATATCATCATATCGTTCGGCAATCAGATCATGACGTGGCACGGCCATGCTGTTTAACCAGAAAAACATGAGGATCAGTATCACCATAGTAAAAAAAGCAGCAACCAATTTATGACGAAATGTTAAGTTCATTTTTCATCTGCCTCGGCTATCAGGGTCAAATTGATGCTTTTGTTAAGCTGCAATTTTTCGCAGATGTCAAAAACATCCACTGTGGTTTGCATAAAAGCGTCGGGATGCGGATCAATAATGACCACTGGAACATTCCCCTCTTTTTTTAATTTTGAGGACATAAACATCAACTCTTCGGTTAAATCTTCCTCACTTTCAATTTGCTCTATGCTTTGATCCTTCATCTCTATGGAAAAAGAATTCTCCGGACTGATTCGTACAAAAATATAGGTAATGTTTTCATTAGGTGTATTTTTTTCTATGCTCGGTCTGGGCATACGAATCTGACGTTTGATCTGGATATCACTGATACCCAGAAACCCAAATAAAATTATTAAAACAACATCTATCAGTCGAATCATCATCCCACCACGCATGGGAACTCCTTCAAAAATGAAATTTATTGATTCTTTTTCACGACATCCAACCCCACGGGGATGCCTAAATTTTGACAAATATTCACAACCCTAAAGGCGTATTTCACCGGGGCATCGTAGTTGGTTCGAATCCGAACCTTTAAACGGGTACTGGCTTGTTGATAAGCCCGAAGTTTGTTTTGCAGATAGAGTTGAAGAACTTCCAGCTCATCAATCTGCTGGGTTTCATGCTCTACCAGGTAGCGGCCATCGGGTAAAACTCCAATATATTCTACAACCTCTCTGTCCGGTCGGGTAATGGGAACGGTGGTGCTCTTTGCCAGCTGAATTTTACTGCGAGTGTCAATCTCCGATATGGCGATGAAGCCAAAGAGAAGAATCATCACCACATCTATCAAGCGGATGATCGAACCACCCCCGTTTTTCTTCTTTCTCTTTTGTTTCATAGATATTGACCCTTCTATGAAGACTTACAAAGGATTCGAAACTCCACCGATGTGTTGGCAGTGCCATTCAGTGAGGCCTGGACCGTATGAAAACCTGACTGTTTTCCAAGACGCATGTGCGCCCGTACAACCCCATTGGCATCACTCTTTTTAATCACCAACGGTTTATCCCCGTCCAGAACCCCACTCCCATTGGTCAGCTTGAATTGTACCGGGACATTGGGTACCGGGTTGCCAAACTTATCCGTCACTTTCACCTGAAACATTTCCGGTAGTTCACTTCCAATGAGGGCTGCCTGATCATTTCCTCCGATAATCAACAACTTTTGGGGTTCGCCCGGAACAACGGCAAAGGTTAAGCTCACCTTTTTCGTTGGATACATTATGCTTTTTAAATGCACCCGAGCTGTTCCGATCTCTTCTCCGGAAAAAATATCAATACTGACCAGTCCTTCCTCGTTGGTGGAGAGTTGGGCGGAAGTTTTCTTATCATTTAGAAAAAGAGGCCCTTCAGTTTCCACCGAAATGGGATGATTCTTTAATGGTTTATCTCCTCCCTTAATGACGCAGGCCTGGATAGCACCTTTTACAAGTGAGTGTACAGGGATTTCCTGGATTCTCACTTTCACAACTTTTAGATTAATCTCATTCGTCGCTTCCGGAACTGGTTTCTCAGCAACTCTGGTTTTCTGGGGTGTGGAAGCAACAGGTTGAACAGGTGTTGGTGAAGGTGCAATCGTCTCCGATGCTTTCTCCCGCTGCCGGGCTAATCTAAACAGATGTAATCGAAACTCGTCACCCTTTTGTCCAATCAAATTCAATCTTCTCTGGAAGGCGCTGTATAATTGAGTACTGAAAAGATTGATAATCAGGCTAACTACCAATCCAAGTAATGTGGTAATGAGGGCAACCCCCATTCCGTTCAGGATTTTTTCGGAATCCAGATTTCCACCAAAGAAGGTGAGAAAAACCCCCCATACGGTTCCCAGAAGTCCCAATGCACCAGCCGAATCGGATAGAAAAGATAACCAGTTTCGATACGCCTCGAATTTTTCATTTTCCTTTTCCAGATATTCAATTAATTCCTGATGCATATCCCGTGCGTCTCCTCCGGCCCGAAAAAAGTGAATTAAGTGGAGGATGGTATTCTTTAATAATGAACCTCCATTATCGCTGACCATTTCTTCAATTTCAGCGATTGATTTGTCTTGAAAAGAAATGCGTAACAAATCCCGTGAATTCTTTTTGTCCAGAATCAGTTCAATCACTTTAATCAAGATTAAAAAAACACCTACAGCCAAAACACCCATTATAAGATAACCGATTCCACCTCCCAGTTGGGCCATGGCCCAGAAGGAGTTGATGTCTGAGATCCGGTTCACCTTGGGAGAAAAACCAGGTTGTGCTATTGCGGTGGAACTCAGAAGGGTTATGGCTCCGATAAGAAGCGATTTTAATTGATAAATCCTCTCCATGTGTCGCCTCGTTGGTTAATTATTTGTTTAAGATGATTCCAATTTTATCTATATCCTCGCCGGGATTCTGAAAATGAGTGGTGATTTTCAGATGAATTTCCCGGATAAATTTTCGTACATATAAGGTATGCGCCAGCGAACGTCGTTCCTGACCCCATTCATCTTTCCATGTGACATAATACCGGTAAAACCCGGGTTCAATAATTTGCCCCTGATGATCCCGCCAATTCCAGGGAATCTGCTGTTCCTTCATATCACCTCTTGTTCTCCACACTTCTACACCATCCTGGTTCTCCACAACCAGAAACCAGGGAGTTGGGGCCTGTTCTGCGACCAGAGAATAGACATTAAATATCACCCGTTCAGGACGAAAGTAGATGATCTTTTCTGAATTAGCGATATCAGACAGGCTGAGTTTCGGTTTATGAGGTTTTTTCTGAGCGCCAGGGAAAGCTGTCGTTTGGAGAATGGTGATTTTCTCTGTCGTATCGTAATAACTTTCCTCCAGAAGAGCTTTCAGAAGTAAGGCCCTTCTTTTCTGGGTTTCCGGGGTAATAAGGAGAACATCCTGAGACAGATGGGGGAGTTCTTTTCTTAATTTTTGTAGAGCCCTTTGATATTCCGGAGAAAACGTTAGCGTATCCATTTCGGACAGTGAATCTGTAACTGTTGCAACATCGGTTAGCATGGGAAAAATTTCATCCACAAAAGCACTGTCAAGTGTTCCGAGATCAATATCATCCAACCGCGCCAGTATTTCCGGAGTTAAGTCTTCCTGAAAATGTCGATGAAGGCGTTTTTCGTAAATGGTTACTTTTTCAGTGGAAGCCAATGAAAAGTATTGAGGTGTTAAATCCACTCTCGGGATGTCCGGTTTAAACTCACCCCATTCAGGTGCCGGAACATTCAGACGGGGTAGGGGGTACTGGCGATTAAATTCGTAGACCAGAATAGCTTCATGGCTACCGGAACTGGTACCGGAAAATTCACCCAGTGGATAACTGAAACCATACCCGACACTAATTCCACCCTTTACATGTAAACGCGAGCGTAGATAAAAGGAATTCTGGTCAACGCCACCCAGCAGAAATCCTTTTATGGGATCAAATATTTGAATAGACCCCGTGGAAAGATTGTCATTGTTACCCCGGGAACCGCTACTCTGCACCGTGACAGTGTTTAGATGGAGAGCAACTCCAAGGGAAAAGGTTGGCTCCAGTCGTAAATTGTCATCAACCAGGGAAATGATGGGTCGATTGAGATGATTAGCGCTGAAACCGATGACCAGTGGGCGTAGCGCTAACAAGGTCACTCCCACCCCGACATCCGGTTGTAAACGGGACGTGCCTCCAGCAAATACCGGGTCATCCGGATCTACCAGGTCAAAATTACTTCGGTCGTAGGAGATTCCCAGAAGTCCCAGAGAGAGGCCCACGGCAAACTTTGCCGGAAATTGGCGAGCCAGATTGATTTGAAATGACATTTCCTGAAAAATAGGTGTGGTGAACAAACGTGAATTTAGCCCCAGCGCCAGTTGGGCGGGTAATTGGCGAGGCAGGTTTAAACGAAGATATGTGGCTTTGAATTGAGCAGCATTGGCATCGGCAAATCCTAAATGCAGCAATTTAAAGCCCACTTCCACCGCTTTTGTTTGATATGCTCCAATGGAGGGATTCACTAAACCCGATCGCCATTCATAGAGATTGGCAGGATTGGCCGAAAAATAGGTTTGTCCAACCTGTGAAAATAGCAGCCCATTCGAACAGAGGAGCAGGAGAATCCAGATTTTAACGCGCAACCACAACATAGCCTTTTGCCACCTGTTTTGATCCATCTTTTAATACATAGAGATATACTCCCGGAAGAGTATCCTCACCATTTTCATCCCTCCCATCCCAGAAAAATTTTTCATTACTGATGTTCCGAAGCTCACGGATTTTTCGTCCCCGGATATCGTAAATGACCAGCATCGGAGTGGAAAGGTTTAGTTCTCTCATATCAAATCCAGCCCGATCGTTTTTGGTATCCCCGTTTGGGGTAAAGGGATTTGGACGAACAATCAGATTCCCGGGAATGACTGTTACGGTTTGAGAGAGAATATTGTTGGTCTCATCCGCTTCCTGAATGAGATTATCGGGATCAGCGCTCGCCTTTACTGTCAATTCGCCCAACCGGGTCAATTGGGGGGTACTCCTGATCAGGACAGATTCATCAATCTGGAGATTGGTAATAGTGGTATCGAATACAGTAATATCATCTACCTGCAGTCGTAGCTTAAACGGTTCAGTGACAGGCGCTTCCCGGTTGATAAATTCTGCCGTGATTACACTTTGTTGATTCAGGTGCACTGTGGTGGGATCCACAGTAAGGTTGATTGCTTCCAGATCCGGTTTCTTGGGCGTTACGGTGATAAACAATTGCAGGGTATCAGCCAGCGGAGGAGTGGAGACGGTCTCCGAGGCTCTAAAAATGACCGTGTAATTACCTGCACTACCCAGTGGAGGTTGCCACCGAAATTGGGCAGTGGTTGGATTTTGTTGATTAAATGTAGCACCGGCGGGCAACTGAAAGGCTTCCAGTAAAAGCGGTTCATTTTCCGGGTCGATTGCCTCGATGGTTAATGATAAAGTTTGTAATTCTTCTACCACCTGCGTATCTACCGGAGTAAACACTGGTGGATCATTTACCGGGATGACGATCACATAAACATCCAGTGTATCCCTGAGGTATCCATCTGAAGCAATAATTCGGAATTGAGTGTCGGTTGCCCCCTCAGGAGGTATCCCAAAGACGCTGTCAGTTCTTACCTGCATCCAGTTAGCCAGATTAAAGAAAAAGAAGGTAAGGGGGTGATTTTCCGGGTCAACAGCCGTGACCTGATAGGAGAAAAATTGATGTTCTATGGCGGTTACGGTGTCGGGCGATGTAATTTGAGGTTTTCCCCCGCTGGATTCCCCCAGTAGAATGACCGGTACATCAGGGGTATTACTTGCATTGCTAAGGATATGCAGCGTATCACGGAAAATGCCCAGGGTATCGGGTGCAAAAGTGATGGAAAAGGTTGAACTGCTATGAGGGGCAATTTCTGCCGGAAGTTGAGGTGTTTCAAATTGCGGCAGGGAATTAAGCCATTCATTGATCCGAAGACTCCCGTTCCCGTTGTTGGTAATCTGTAAATCCAGGGTGTTGGTAAAGCCCGGAGGAACAATGCCAAAATCCAGTATTAATGGTTCAACCGCAATATTTGCTATGACCCCTCTACCTCTCATGATAATGGTTCCCGGATTATTGTTGAGGGGATGGTCAGTATCCACCAGAGTGATGGTCTCATAAGAGAGTGTATCCTGTGGGTGAAATTGGAATTCCACGATTTGGGGTATCCCATTGGAAAGGGTAAATTGTGTGGGAATAGCATCAAAATTGTCTGTATCCTGAACGGTGAGAAGAACATTTACCGTCAGGGTATTTTCCAATACAAAAGGCACATCCGCCCCCAGTGTATCACCAACAAACACATCACCAAAATCAATAATCAATCCATCGTTGGGAGGATCAAAGAGTTCCGGAGGGGTAATAATCAAAGACAGGGTATCGGAAAAATGTTCCGCAAAGAGGATATCTTCATCTCCATCCCGGTCAAAATCTACGCTGATGCTGACACGAGGATTCTCAGCGGGAAGCAAATCGATCAATGGCGTTTCCCAGCCCTCATTCTGCTGGTTGGCAAGTAATTGAACCGTACCCCCGGTATAGTTTGTGAGTAAGAGATCCAGATCGAGGTCATGCAACTGGTTTTGCAAGCGATCAAAATCAGGGTTGAGGAGTGAAAAGTGAGATACGGCGCCTTCTACCGGAATATTTTGAATTAATGAAAAATTTGAAAGTGTAGAATCCCATTCAAAAATATATAATTCGCTATTCTCATTTGTCAGGGGTGTGTTTCGTTTACCCAGAATAGTAAGACTGGAGCCCAGAACAATCAATTCCGGGTAAGGGTCAGAAGTTTGAGAAAGAGTTGTTTGGTGTACATTTTCCCAGCGAATATCAACCGGTCGCTGGTTGATGGATACCTCCTGTAAGAGGTTCCATCCCTGCTGGTTTAAATTCTGAAAAATGGATATTGTCTGGGAGCCATTGTTTGCCGTTGCCAGATCCATATCACCATCCCTGTCAAAATCACCGCTGGAGATGGCAAAGGGCCCGCTACCTGTAGTTAATTCATCACCTGTAACAAATTGTCGGTTGCCATTGTTCTTCAAAATTGTGACCCTGTCCTGTGCGGACACACAAACTGCTATATCCAAAAGTCCGTCACCATCAAAGTCTCCGGCTTCTAATGAGGTAGGCTGGAAGCCGACCTGGATAGTTGTCGGAGTTGAAAAAGTATAATCACCATTTCCCCAGTAAATCCCTATGTTATCGCTGAAGTAATTTACCACAACCAGATCCAGGTTACCGTCGCGATCAAAATCAGCGGATTGTACATCCAGAGGGGTTGTTCCGGTTGAGTAAGTCTGAAAAGTTTCCAGAAAAATGTTCTGCAGAATTGGAGTAGCGTTACGAATGATGGTCAGTGTATTGGAAGTACTGTTAATAACGGCGACATCTGGAAATCCGTCATTGTTAAAATCGCCGGTTGAAAACTGGACCGGTTG
>RFIL01000158.1 GCA_003695285.1 Calditrichota bacterium | reverse complement strand
GGCACCGATGATGGCCAGCGAAGCCCATAACAGGAAGGAGCGAGTGAGTTTCTCTTTTAATAAGATAGTGGCCAGAAGAATGGCGAATAACGGTTGCAGTTTCTGGATAAGCATGACGATGGAAAGATTGACGTGATTCACATAAAATAACGCTTTGGTGATGGCCATGGTGCCGATAGCGCCTCCGGTTAGTGCTACACCGACAAATGCCAGCCAATCCGTCAGGGATAACTCAGGAAGGGATTTCACTTGTTTAAGAAAAAAGGGGGTTAAAATAATGGCAACAATGCTGCTTTCGATAAACACCACCAGTGCCACCGGAAGGGTGTAAAGTGCCGGGCGAAGAACAATTCCATCTGTTCCCCAGAGCATGGCAGCAATGATTACAAAAATTGGAGCTATTTTTTTCATTTTCTGGCCGATGATAAAATGCAATTGTTATCGATGACTCTTATATAAAGAGGAAAATATAACCGGTATTTTTGCAAAATCATCTGTTAAAATATTTCTGCCGGGAAACCATCACCATATTGACAGGAAAATTCCTTGAAGGTTTAACTATGAAGAGAAGTTGTTACCGAAAGGGCAAAGATTTTTTTTAGGTTCATTTTTTTGAATAGATATTCTTAAATTGGGATTATCATAATAAAGCTATATAAAGGAATTTATTAATAAAAAGTAATCTCGATGAATCCCACGATTAGAAATGGAGGAACATCATGAGTAACAAAAACCAACAATTAATTGAACTGGGACTGAAGAACTGGAATTCAATATCCTGGGATCTTTCTTCTCCTCAATTGGTGGAGATAGCGCTTAGCCGGGGGGAAGGGAAATTGGCGTCCAACGGGGCATTACTGGTTACCACCGGAAGTCGTACCGGCCGTTCTCCTAAAGACCGTTTTATTGTGGAAGAACCATCCAGTAAAGATAATATCGCCTGGGGGAAAATTAATGTACCCATGTCCGAAGAAAAATTTGATCATCTCTTTAACAAGATTCAATCCTATTTCCAGAAAAAAGACCTTTTTGCTCAGGATGTTTATGTCGGCCAGCATCCGCAATACCGGAAACGGGTTCGGGTGGTCAGTGAGCTTGCCTGGGCTGCTCTGTTTGCACGCACGTTATTTGTGCGCCCCTCTAATTTAGAAGAGGTGGCCAATCATCAACCCGATTTTACCATTTTACACGCACCCATGCTCCATGCCGATCCAGCATTGGATGGCACCAATTCGGAAGTATTTGTCGTAATTCATCTGGGTCGAAAGTTGGTTCTGATTGGTGGTACTCAATATGGGGGAGAAATTAAAAAATCAATCTTCTCCATAATGAATTATCTTCTCCCATTACAGGGAGTATTTCCTATGCATTGTTCTGCCAATGTTGGAAAAGATGGCGATACGGCATTGTTTTTCGGACTCTCTGGTACCGGAAAAACCAGCCTTTCCGCCGATCCGGAGCGTCGATTGATAGGAGATGATGAGCATGGTTGGGGCGACGATGGCATCTTCAACTTTGAAGGGGGCTGTTATGCCAAAACCATTCGTCTTTCGGCCGAAAAAGAACCGCAAATTTATAATGCCATCCGCTTTGGTTCCATTGCTGAAAATGTGATTTTTGACGATTACACCCGGGTGATTGATTATGATTCCGATGAGATTACCGAGAATACCCGGGCAACTTATCCGGTGGAACACATTGATAATGTTCTCATCCCCGGTATTGGTGGACATCCCCGCAACATTATGTTCCTGGCTGCGGATGCCTTTGGGGTATTGCCACCTATTGCCAAATTAACCCCGGAAATGGCGATGTATCACTTTATGTCTGGATTTACTTCCAAATTAGCGGGTACCGAAGCGGGAATAACAGAACCGGAAGCGACTTTTAGTGAATGTTTTGGCGCTCCTTTTATGCCCTTGCCAGCCACTCGCTATGCTGAACTATTGGGCCAAAAAATGGAAAAACATCATTCCGATGTCTGGCTGGTCAATACCGGATGGAGTGGCGGTCCTTATGGCGTTGGCGAACGAATGGACATACGCCTAACCCGAGCCATGATTAAAGCGGCACTGAACGGTCAGTTAAGAGAGGTGGAATTTGAACCGCACCCGATTTTTAAAGTGTTGGTACCCAAAAGTTGTCCTGAGGTACCCTCAGAAGTATTAAATCCGAGGAATACCTGGGAAGATAAATCAGCTTATGATCGAAAAGCAGCGGAATTAGCAAAACTCTTTCAGAAGAATTTTGAAAAGTTTTCCGATGTGCCGGCGGCGATTAAAGAAGCGGAACCTGTCATCCCCTCTTAAAAAAACAAAGTCTGTCCTCAGGGGAGAATTTAGAAAAAAAAATATATTCTCCCCTGAGTTTTCTCTGGCTTGACGGCAAAGATATTTGATTCGTTCACGAGCTTTTTTCAGTTATAAATGTGACATACCTTAAATAATCTTCAATTATTTTTTTAATCTTCTCCAGAATAAAGGCGATAATACATCAGAAATAAAAAAGTGGGTTAGATACAACGGCTTCCCTATGAAAGTGTTAATAGTAGAAGATGAGCCAGTATCCCGCAAAAAACTGGAGCATTTTCTGGTTCGGTGGGGATATGAAGTAGTGACCGCCAGGAATGGGCGAGAGGCTCTGAGGTTATTCCAGAAAGAACCGGTTCCGATTGTGATTACCGACTGGGTGATGCCGGAGATGGATGGGTTGGAGCTGGTAAATGCTATTCGACAGTTGGACCTGCCGGAATATGTTTATATTATCATGCTGACCGCTAAAAGTGATCAGAAGGATTTAATTACTGGCCTGGAAGTGGGAGCCGATGAGTTTGTCTCAAAACCTTTTAATCAGGAAGAACTTCGTGCCCGCCTGAATAGCGGAGAGCGAATTTTAAAACTGGAAAAGAGCCTGGCTCGCAATAATGCGGAGCTAAAAGCAGCCAATGAACAACTTCAGGCAGCCAATCGGCAGATGAAGCTGGACCTGGAGGCAGCGGCCAGAATTCAGGCTTCCATCTTGCCGGCAGAAGCTCCGGATATCAAAGGTGTACGCTTTTCCTGGCAGTTCCGTCCCTGCGATGAATTGGCGGGGGATATCTTTAACGTCTTTAAGCTGGATGAAAAACAAATCGGTATTTATGTGCTTGATGTCAGCGGACATGGTGTCCCGGCAGCTTTACTGGCTTTTTCCTTAAGCCAGATGCTATCCCCAATCCTGGATCAGGCATCCATTTTGAAAAAATATGCCAATTCTCCACCCGGATATCGCATCTCACCACCACAGGAGGTTCTAATTCATTTAAATAACCGTTTTCAGATCGACACTGAGAATGGTCAGTTTTTTACCTTACTGTATGGCATTTTCAATACTGAAACTCGAATTTTTCGCTTTGCTTCTGCCGGTCACCCGGGAATGATTTTACTACCTTTTGAAGATTCAGCCAGGTTAGTGCAAATTCCCAGCTTACCTATAGGGTTTTTAGAGAATAATCAATATGAAGAACATACCCTCCAGCTCTCGCCAGGAGACCGGTTGTATCTTTACTCAGATGGAATATCAGAAGCGGAAAATTCCGAGCGGGAGTTGTTCGGGGTTCAGAAAATGATGAAAATCCTGGAAAATGCTCGAAATGCCCCCCTTGAGAACAGTTTGACCTCCCTATTTGATGCCGTGGAAGATTGGGCAAATAGCAAATCTCTTAAGGATGATGCTACCTTATTAGCCATTGAAATCACACCCTCATAAAAATCCATGATAATTTTTCAGAGAATTCTTTGAAAATTTTCGCTCTATAAGTATACTTCCCATTTTAATGAGAAGTATATCAATATCTTCTGAGAACTCTATTCGAAATCTTTATTACTTTGAAAACATAAATTTAATTTCGATTAAAAAATTCTAAAAATATTAATAATGAATTAAGTTTTCTGATTGAAGTGTCGCTTATTTTTATTATGGAATATCTTGATTTTAGAAAAAAAGCGGAGTTGTAAAATGGATTTTGATCAGATAAAGAGAACGTATAAAAACTTTGGTGTGGGTGCCGTTGCTTATAACTTTTTCTACAGTGCTATTAACAAGGTAACTTTTTTTAAGGTTCTGGTGGGCATGACCTTGCATCCGGATGACGTAGCTCCTCAATTTTTTGAGATACCCCCTCCATTTAATGGAAAAATTCTTTCTCAAGAAGAATTGGAAATGTTTTCACAGGATCCAGAGAACGATTTATCCCAGTCTTTTCTTCAATATGCTCTTTCGAAAGGAGATCAGTGTTTTGGGATTCTTGATAATGGAAAATTAGCAGCCTATGGCTGGTATTCAAATAAACCCACCAGGTTTAATGATACTCTGGATTTACATTTTGATGGATCCTTTATGTACATGTATCGTGGATGGACTGTCAAAGCCTATCGGGGGAAGCGATTACATGCAATCGGTATGGCAAATGCCCTTAACCATTACTATCAGGCTGGGTATAGAGGCTTGATTTCCTATGTTGAGGCAAATAACTTCAGTTCCTTACGTTCAGTTTATCGAATGGGCTATCGACCGTTTGGTAAAATTTATGTGGTAAAAATCCTCAATAAACATTTCTTGTTCTATTCCGGGAAATGTAATGAGTATGGATTTTCCTTAAACTCCAGAGAGAAACATATATCACGAGATTGGGGACCAGCAGTAACAAAACCTTAGGAAAGCTTCACTACACAGATTTCATTTTCAAAACCGCTCCAAGCAGGGCGGTTTTTTTTATGTAATTAGTAAAATAAATTGATATTTTGATTAAAACGATTTTTGAACAATATTCGAACATCGCATATATCATAATAACCGTGATAGTCAAAGGTTTTGATGGTGAATCAAAAGGAGCTATAGGCGTTACGGCTGGAATTGATAAAGCTATGAAGGAAAGCAAAGTAAAGAATTATAAATTCATTTTT
>RFIL01000157.1 GCA_003695285.1 Calditrichota bacterium | reverse complement strand
CGAAAGGTCATGGCTTCGATGAGGGTCGGCCCCTCACCCTGCCTGGCTTTTTCCGCTGCATAGCGAATGGTTTCATACACTTCCAGCACATTGTTTCCGTCAATCTGAAGACCTTCCATCCCATAACCAATAGCGCGGTCTGCCAGGCGTTCACAAGCATACTGTTCCTGCACGGGGGTAGAAAGCCCATATCCATTGTTTTCTATCAGAAAGATAACGGGTAGCTTCCAGACCGCTGCCAGATTTAATGCTTCGTGAAAATCGCCCTCACTGGTCGCTCCGTCACCGGTAAATGCCAGCGCCACTCGTCTCTCATTTTTCAACTGGAACGCCACCCCAAAACCATCCGCCACCGGCAACATCGCTCCCAGATGCGAAATCATTCCAATGATATGATATTCCGGGGCACCAAAATGAAACGAGCGATCTCGACCGCGGGTAAAACCCCCATCCTTTCCCATTAACTGCCGAAACAATTTGGGCAACGGGATTTGTCGTGTGGTAAACACCCCCAGATTTCGATGCATGGGTAAAATTACATCATCAGGGTTGAGCGCATAAGTCGCCCCCACACTAATCGCTTCCTGCCCGATGCCGGAAAACCATTTTGAAATTCTACCCTGCCGCAACAGGGCTAACATCCGTTCCTCGATTAATCTTGGTAAACGGAGGTATTTATAGAGATCCAACAATTGCCTGTCGGTCAATTCAGCTATCTTTTTCTTTTCAATCATTTCCATCCTTCACTCCGATTTTAAAGCACCAAACTTAAACAGTCATATACCAGTTTGCAATGATGAGAGTAAAATCTTCTCCCGGACTCTTCCCTGACCTCCCTTTGTTATAAAAAAGGCTCCCGCAGGGGAGCCTTTCCGTAAGACAGGTAACTCTCAGGAATTTATTTCATCAAAACCAATTTTCTAATTTGCTGATATAACATCGATTTTCTGCCCGTATCGAGCGCTTTAAATCGGTAGAAGTATATTCCAGTGGCGACCGGCTTCCCGCTTTCATCTCGTCCATCCCATTCCATCCGGTACACCTGAGGGACCAACTCAGTATTGACCAGAGTTTTCACCTTCCGTCCCAGGATATCAAAAATGACCAGTTCCACAAATGCGCGCTGTGGGACATGAAATTCAATGGTGGTCGCAGGATTAAAGGGATTGGGATAATTTTGAGAAAGATGGAAAGTGCCGGGTAGTTCATCTTTATCTGATCCAACATTTACCACAACCGGGGTATAAAACAGAAACTCTTCCAGACTGGCAGTGGTGAGTTGACCATCGCTGGCAAAGACCCTCCAGTAATAAGTGGTATCAGTTTCCAGAATCGGTTGTGTATAGACAAGGGAGGTATCGGTGAGGTTATCCACCTGGATGGTATCCATGGCGTTGTAAATCTTGAGTGTATATGTTACCGGATCTCCATCAGGATCGATGGCCTGCTGCCATTGAAAGAAGATAGAATCCGTGGAGGCTACCGTATCCCCATTCACAGGTAAAAGCAATGAGAATGATGAGGGAGCTGAATTTTGGCCGGGTTCTTCGGTAAGGAGGTAGTTTATGGTGTTTTCCAACAGAGCTTTAGCAATCGAAGAATCGGAAATCTGAGCAAAATTAAAGGCATAATACACGCTTTGTGCACTTTCCGGGAAACCATTATTATCATAGACGGAAATACCGGCATCTCCCGGTTCCCCGGTGGTTTCATAAATCAGATAGGCATCACCGGGGGTCATGGCATCTTCGCTTCCGTAAGCGGTATAGGTAATGGGAATGGTGGCAGGTAATTGATGAGGCACGGTTACAATGGGATGATTTGCCTGGGAAGGGAGGAGATTTAAATCCCCCTCATTATCCCCATTCCAATCCACCGAATGTAACAGATAATTCATCACCTCGCTATCATTCCGCCAGGTCCATCCCACTTCTCCTCCTTCTATGATAAATTTTCCCCCATTCATGGAATAGTTTATCAGGGCAGTTCGATAGCTGGTATTACTGAGGGAACCTTCATTAATCCCGCTGGAGGAGATAATCAAATCATATTGATCCCAGGTGTTGGGATCGGTCGTGGTAGGGGTTTCCACCGTCACCATATATCCGGCTTCGGTTAACGCGTTCTCCATTAATGATGCCGAAGCCCCAAAAGGATTCATAACCGGGTCTCGTTTCCATTGTCCTTTCTCGGTATTTTTTACCAAGAGTGTGGTGGTAGGATCATCATCAATGACCAGTATAGACCCCAGGGAGTTAACAATGGCAAATTGATGATAACCAACCGGAGGATCCACAGACTGATTGACCTGTGTTGCGGAATCCGTTGCTATAATGCGATACTCGATAGTATCTCCAATGCTCACCATTGAGGTGTCGATGTCAAAAGCCCCCTCATATTGGTTATCCCCGGTGGAGGAGAGGGAAAATGATCCGCTCAACACCCCACCATTAACCAGGTATTCTACCATAGCATCGGCAACTCCAAGATTATCGGTAATTTGAGCCCGAACCGTTGCCGGCCAGCGTTGATAAGCCTGATCGCCCAGGGGGGTATGGGTAATGACCGGAGGCAGGGTATCCGGACCGGCGAAGAAACTATGATAATTGGTCGGGGCATTCAGGGGATGTGTGGAAGCCAAACCGGAGGAATCCACTGCGAAAATGTAATAATTATATGAATGAGGAACTCCATTTCCGGGAATAAGAGCGGTATAGAGATCCCCGTTTCCGTTCATTGTTAATGTATCGGTAAAGACACCATCAGTTCCGTAAATTAACAACACCTCTGTCAATGGAAAGGAAGCGGTTATTGTAGCTGTAACCGGATAGGGACCATTGACATCCTCAGTATCACCCAAGGGGTCATGAACGATGTGGGGTACCGGCACATTGACCCCATATCCCCTCTGAGTGAACCAGTATTCGATAACACTGAGGTGCGCTCCACCGTAGAGGTTTAAATCTGCCTGAATAAAAGCCTGAGCTGCATCCTCCTGATTGGTAAAGGTGTTGGTCATGGAAAGCGCTTCTAACAAGTCGGAGTCAGTGACGGTTCTCCCGAGATCATCATAAATTTGCATCAGGGTGGATGCCCACATCTGGCCATCGGTATGGATGGACCCGGTGAGGTCTTCCGGATAATGTCCGGAATAATTGGTGACCCGGCCCGGCCAGAATTCATTGTGGCCATCCCATTGGAACACCCAGTAATACTGTTGATCAGCAGGGGTCCAGAATCCGGTGCTGCGGTTGTAAGAGGCTGCCCAGTAATCCCCGACACCTTCGCTTAATCCATCCTCCTGAGACAATCCCCCCACGGTTAACCAGTCATGGAGCCCATGGCCTAACTCATGGAGAATCACATCCGGGTCTTCGGCATCATCGACCCCACCTTCTCCCCAGGCAATACGCCCGGTGGCTGGTATGTAATGGGAATTATCCGCACCTCCCAGACCATGGGGATCGACCTGCACACCTCCGGTATATTGATAGGGCATCAGGGAAAACCCCAGGAATTCATTAATATAACGCATGGATTTATCAACATGATAGTAGACATTGACCGCTTCAAAGGCTTGAGGATTGCGGGTAAAATGCCAGTTGGAATCCGGTTGACTGAACTGGCCAAAGGAGGGCGACTCAAAATCTTCAATATTGGCATAGGGACCATCCAGGTGGTATAAGCTTCCATCAAAGTTAATATCCAGAAGAACTTCTTCTACGATTTGAGCCACCAGAGAATCGCTGTCCGAATCATTGTTATCCGCAAACTGGGTTCCGATTTGATAGAGGGCCCGGGCTCGTGTTAGTGGATCCGGGTCAAACACCCATCCGGAGCCACTGGTGGGGGTCATTTGTTTGGGATGATCATAACAGGCTTTATCTTCTACCCGAAAAATTTCGCCGGTATGGGCATCCACCAGAATTTCCCATTGCCCGAAATTGGCTTCAGCCGGAACCAGAGTAATTTGATGCGCTAACCGAGTCTGATGTCTGTTATAATAGACCACCGTGTGAGCTTCTTCTAATTGCATGCTTCCGTAGAGGTTGAGATATGCCTTAGCTTGTTGTAAAGCCTGATTTAATGAAACTCTCGGCTGGTTGTTTTCTAATCTTGCTGCAGGTTTAGTACCATTCATCAGAAAATTGACCCGATGTTGACGATTGATGGTCACCACCAGGGTTCCCCGATAAAGGGGGTAACCATCGACCATCTGTTGAAAATGAACATGATAGCCGCCAGGGGTTTCAACGGTTCTGATAAATCGCAAGTTATCCAGTGTCGGGGTGAGCTTTAAGAGTTGAGCATGATCCCTCAAAAACTGGCGAGCCATCTCCTCCGGTGAGGCCGCCATCACCGGATAATCTAATCGGTACATGGCAATGGGAACACCACTTTCTTTACTGACACGCATGTTTTGAAAACGATAGGTTGGTTCTTTTTCATCGGGGAGTATATACAGGTGACGATTGGCCGGACCTTTTTGAGCCCAAACCGGTAGCAAGAAAAAGTTACTAAACAATAGTACCAGCAGAATAAATGCTTTGCGCATTCAATTTACCTCCTGTTAAAAATTGGATAAGGTTATTTCTCATGTTTGACAATTATTTATTTTTTCCGGGATTAAAAAACCGTTGATAGTTTTGACAATTTCCAGAATTTCACGGGTATTCGTCGCTGCAAATAGACATCATTGAATGAGATTCTGCAGGAAAAGCCATCAGGAAGGTCTTTCATAGATCATTCATACCAATCGTGCAAAAACTAATTTAATAGTTGATTGGCGGGATGACAAACTTTTTCCCTCAAAGAATAAAGATAGCGGAAGAATTGGGTGTGGCAGATTAAGGGAGGTCACCGATTTTTTTCCAGAAGTTGATTTAATTCCTTCTCAATATCAAACATGATATTTTTATAAACTCCCTCTTTTACCAACTTTAATTGTTCACTGGTAATGATTTTTTGAAGACTTTGCAACACTTTGCTGATAAATTCCACCGTATCCCAGGCGGTTTTTTTAACCCGTCGAGCATCTTCCAGGCTGGTTTCATCCATCACCTGTACCGCAAAATAAAGAGGAGTT
>RFIL01000156.1 GCA_003695285.1 Calditrichota bacterium | reverse complement strand
TTCACCGGGGGATTTGAGCAAAATGATGATATCACCATCGTCGCCATTAAAGAAAATATGGCGGCGGTCGATGTTAAGATTAATCAATTTAAGCAACTATTTGAGCGGGTACAAACCGATTCCGAGACAACTGTGGCAGAGGCGTGTAAAGAAGCTGGGATTTCTCCGACAACATTCTACCGCTATCGAAAAATTTATAAAGAAGGTGGATATGATTTATTAAGAGAAATGCTTCATGGCTATACCAATCTCGGTTTGCGCCATTTAAGTATTGAAGTGAAAACAAAAATGTATGATATTATTCGACAGCACCCGGAATTCGGACCCAAGAAGATCAGTGATATGCTGAATACTGAAAAATATGGTTTTACAGAAGTTTCTCCCTTATTGATTTATGAAGAATTAAAACGGGCGAAGTTGAATACAAAAGAAAGAAGAATTGCTTTTGTGAAGCGAGGTGGAAAGCAACGATTGAAACCTCCGGGAACACCATTGCTCACACTCGATGGCCAGGTAATGGTCGGTGGGTATAGTACTGAAGATCATAAAGTTCCGGATTTAGCCTTCATGCCCAAAATTGTTCAGCAATCACGTTCCAAGGAAAAAATCATTGCCACCCGCGGAAAGAATTTTGATGAAATTGAAGATCCGAACAAGAATGATAAAGAAGAGAAGAGCACGATTGAGGAACAAGCTGAAAACACAGAGGAAGATCGTAGCCAGGAAGTGGCTCCGGTAGATCATACCTCTCATACTCAAGATTCGGAACAGGGTGATGAGTCTAAGGAATCTTGAAAACTGTTGGTAAATGAAAAAAAGGAATTGAAATAATTTTTTTCAGTCTTAATGAATGGAGGAATGAATGGAAGGCATTCAGGTATCAACTCAAGTTGCAGGTAGTCGGAATCAAATTTCCATTATCAAAGTTGGTGGGTATATTGATACCACAACCTCGTCAGAAGTGGAACGTGCTTTGAATAGCATGTTAAAGCAGGGACGTTATCAAATCATAATTGATTTAGGAAATGTGGATTATATCAGTAGTGCGGGCTGGGGAATTTTTATCAGCGAGATTAAATCCATCCGCGAACATAACGGTGATTTGAAATTGGTTCGGATGATTCCTGATGTTTATGAAATTTTTGAATTACTGGAATTTCATCATATCCTGGAAGTGTATGATACCGTGGAAGAAGCAATTCGTAAATTTGAAGAATCTCAATATGTGGAGATGATCCCGGACTCCGGTAGCGCCCAGCAATCAGGACAGCCTTTCATGGGAGAGACTTCCTCCACTAGTACACCCACAGCACCCCAAACTGATCATACCCCGCCCATCTCTCGGGAGCCAGTGACTGAACAGACCTCTCAAGATGATAGTGCTCCTCCCCGGGAACCCAATGTGCTGGATCTGGTGAATATGTCCGTGGAAGATAAAATACGGTATATCGTTGCTCAAAATCCCGATCTTGGCGCTTATAAAATTAACAAAGAGTTAAATACGGCAAAATTTGGGTTTACCCAGCTTGGATGGTTTGGAGTACGTTCCATGCTGAATAAATTAGGGTTGAACAGTCGCAAACGAAGGAGAGAATTTGCCATCAAGTATCGGTATAAAAAGTAATGGCTTTTCTATATACCTAACTTTTTTTAATTCTCTTTAACATTGGGTCTATGGAAGGAGGGAGAACCTTCTGCCAGAATGAATCTTCGCCGGATATTTTTCGGGTTGATATCACATCATTCCCACCTTAAACTTATATCATATAAGAAATTATTAAAGAATTGTAGGAAGATGATAAAACGATTTCCGATTTTGATAGCTGTGTTTCTGATCTGGTTTGGAAGCGAACTGTTTGCTCAAACTCCGGTAACTGTCGTGCGAATCAAATACGGTGGGGGAGGGGATTGGTATGGAAACCGCACGACGTTTACCAATTTATTTCGTTTTATGCGAGAAAACACAAATGTCCGGACAGCCGAAAAGGAATTAACCCTCAGTCTCCTGGATCGGGATCTCTTTAAATATCCGATTGCTTACCTGGCTGGTCATGGAAATGTAAAGTTTTCTGATAAAGAGGTTTCTCGTTTGCGAGAATATCTATTGCGAGGGGGCTTTTTGTGGGCAGATGATGATTATGGGATGGATGTATATTTTCGTCGGGAAATGAAAAAAGTTTTTCCGGAACTGGATTGGGTAGAAATTCCTTTCTCTCATCCAATTTACCATGTCCGATATTCTTTCCCCAACGGGTTGCCCAAGGTCCATAAACATGCCGGGGGACCTCCTCATGGCTATGGTCTGTTTTATGAGGGAAGGATGATTGCCTTTTACAGTTTTAATACCGATATCTCCGATGGGTGTGAAGACCCCGAAATCCACCATGACCCTCCTGAAATTCGCCGTGCTGCATTGCAAATGGGAACGAACATCATCCTGTGGGCATTAATACAATAAGTGGTTGCCAAAAATGTAAGGGTGGTAGAGCTAAAAAAACATAACCCGGAAGAAACATGAACACTCCTGTCATCGAAGAACTCTATAAAACAACTTACCAGAAACTCCTCCGAGCCTCCCGACGTTATTACTCTTTGCAAGTTCTGTCTGCTCTTCTAAAAGTGTTATTTATCGGCGCTTCCATTTTTATTGTTTTTGTCCTTATTGAAACCATACTGGATACTGGTGTTCCGGTGCGTCTTATTTTCTGGTTTGGGTTTACCCTTTTTATGCTCTGGTTGGTCTGGAAGGAAGTGTTGCCACCTGTGAGAAGCTTCATTTCACCGGGGAAAGCAGACCTCTATCGCATTTCATTGATGATTGGGAAAAAAGAGCCAGGGGTTTATGATAACCTGATTAATTTTTTACAGATTTATCACGAGCAAGGGATTGTATCCCATCCGGTATTGAAAGAACTTTCTCTGAAACAATTATATCAGAAATTTCGGAATGCCAATTTTTTTAATATAGTCAATTTTTCGATTTTAAAACAACATACTTTCCGGTTGGTAACGCTTTTTCTCATTTTTATTTTGCTATTTGTTTTATTTCCAACCTCCATCAGTCAGGCGGTTATTCAGGTTATCAATCCGACCCGGGCAACCACGATCGAGTTACCGGTCTCGTTAATCAATTATACCGGGGATGTTACCGTGCTTAAAAATGAACCGGTGATGCTTCGGGGAGCTTACCAGGGTATCACTCCGGATTATCTCTGGCTTATTATTCGACCGATTGAAACGACCAAAGAAAATCCACTCCAGCGGTTGAAATTACCCATAACTTCCAATAAAAGATTTGAATTCCAGCTTTCAAATGCCAAACAGTCTTTTACCTATTGGTTTGAGGCCTCATTAAATCTTTCCGCTTTTAAAAATCGGGTAGCGCGCAGTGATAGTGGTCGTGTCATCGTAAAAGAACGACCTTATATCAGAGATTTGCAGGTGACTCTCACTTATCCCTCTTACACCGGTCTTCCTGCACATATGTTGGCACCAAACGATGGGGAAATTACTGCTTTGCCAGGTACGAAGGTTCAAATTGAAATTGAAGCTAATAAATCGTTACAACAAGCCTGGTTGGCGTTTAAAGACTCGTCGAGGGTTGATTTGATTGTTCAGGAAAATCATGCCCGGGGGGCTTTTGTGGTGAAAGGTGATAATCAATATCAGGTGATGGTGCTGGATTTGGATAGTATCCCCAATTATCAACCGATAAAATACAGTATTTTTGCCCTGTCAGATGAATATCCTTTTGTTGAAATTTCTCAACCCGGCGAGGATATTGATCTGGGAGATAATTTGCAAATTCCCATGTTAATTAACCTCCGTGATGATTTTGGATTCAAATCGCTGTATTTAAAAGGGCATCATGTCCGGATGGGTTCCAGTGGTGACAGTGTTGAATTCTCCATGAAGATTCCCTTTCATCCGATAGATCCCAATCGTGCCATATCCGATTTTGTATGGGATATAACCTCTTTCTATATGATGCCGGATGATTTTATTGAATATTATGCTGAAGTGTATGATAATGATATCATCAGTGGCCCCAAATCTTCCCGGAGCCGAACATTTATCATCCGTCTTCCTTCATTACTGGAATTCCTGGAAAATTCCGAACAGGTGGTCAGCGAAAACATGGAAGACCTGGAAGAAATCCAGAAGGATACCGAAGAATTGAAAGAATCTTTAGAAGAGATTCAACGAGAATTAAAACGTGAGCAGGAACTGAGTTGGGAACATAAACAGGAACTACAGGAAAATTTAAGTGAGCATAAAGAAGCATTGAAAAAGATAGAAGAAGTGCGTCAGGAACTGGAAAAAATGGTTAACCAGCTGGATAAACAGAATTTGTTAAGTCCGGAAACGCTTCAGAAATATTTTGAGCTTCAGAAAATGTTGCAAGATCTGGCCACCCCTGAACTGATGGAAGCGATGGAAAAACTTCAACAGGCTCTTGAAAAAGCAGATATGAAACAGGTTCAAAAAGCGTTGGAACAATTTGAGCTATCTGTGGAAGAATTCGAGCAGCAAATTGAACGGACGTATGAATTGTTCAATCGCATCCAGTTGGAACAGAAAATGGATGAGCTGGTGAAGATGGCGGAGAAGATGGTCGAACAGCAGAAAAATATCAATAAACAACTGGATAAAGAATCATTGACCCCGGAGGAACAACAACATCTCTCTCAACAAGAAGAGCAGTTGAGCGAAGAGTCAGAATATTTTAAAGAAAATCTGGAGGAATTCCAGAAAGAGCTGGCGGAGGAGATGGGGCTTACCCCGGAGGAGTTGGAAAAGGCGAAGGAATTTATGGAACAGCAAGAGTTAAGCGAGCAAATGAAGATGATGAGCCAACAGATGCAGTCCGGTGAAATGCAGCAATCCAAAAAGCAAGGTCAGAAAATTCAAGCCAATCTGGAAATGTTACAGAGCATGATGCAACAGGCCCAGCAAAATATGAATCAGATGGAAAAACAAGAATTAATGATGGAAATGCAACGGGTGATGCGCGATATGTTACGTGCCTCGTTTCAACAGGAGCAGTTGAGTAAACAATCCCGAAATTTAGATATGGCTTCGCCCCGGCTAACCCAGATTGCCCGAAAACAAGCCCAATTGAGGGAAAATGCAGCCCGAATCATCAAGGATTTGATCTCAATATCTCAAAAAACTTTTTTTATCTCTCCCCAAATGAGCAAGATTATGTCCTCACTGATGGAGAACATGGAGTGGTCTTTATCCCATCTGGAAAACCGTAACCCGAAAGCCGCCGGTCAATCACAATTGCAGGCCATGGCCAACCTCAATCATGCCATCCTCTCCTTGCAGAATTCTATGAATCAGATGGCGCAGGCGAGCAGCGCTTCTGGTTTTCAAGAATTTATGCAACAATTGCAACAAATGTCCGGGCAACAGGGACAACTTAATCAAGAAACTTTGGGACTTTTTCAGAAACAATCACAGGGCAAAATGCAACCCACCCCGGAAATGTTAGCTCGGTTGGCTGCTCAGCAGGAAATGATTCGACAATCTCTGGAACAATTGACTCAACAACAAGGTGAGCGGGGAGATATGTTGGGCAGATTGGGAGAGTTGGGTAAAGAAATGGAAGAGGTGGTAAAGGAGCTTCAGCAACAAAAACTTGACCGTCGGGTGATTGAACGCCAGCAACGAATCTTATCCCGACTTTTAGATGCACAAAGATCCATCCGAGAGAAAGAGCACTCTCGTCAACGCCAGGCTGAACGGGAAAAAGTCAGTTCTGTTGTCTCTCCTCCCGATTTAAAAAACGAAATCATTGAACGGGAAAGTCGTCTTCGAAAAGCCATGTTAGAAGCATTAAAGGAAGGATATTCGACTGAATATAAAGAACTAATCAAATTATATTATGAATTATTGTCACGAAGACCGGGTGACTCCCTGGAGAAAGAATAAGCCCTTAATCAAAAAAAAGCTGACACCAATGAGTTGAATCGTTGATAAACTTATTACCTTGTAAAAAATATCCAAAAGTAGTTTGAAATATCCTTTCGAAATTTATAACTGTTGATTAAAATTGAATCGGTAAACAGACGAATGACAATCGGAACCCAATGAGAATGGTGTTTTGAATAGTGAAAGGAAAAATTCGACGAGTTCCCCTCGGGGGTGTGTCCCCCATCATCATCCCCCAATCTGATTTTAATCCTAAAAAAAAGTCCAGGGATTTCAGGCCAATTATAAAGCCTCCCATTATTCTGCTTACCCTACTGACGCTGGTTGTTTTCAACTTTTCAGCACTCCAGGCGGAAGATTCCTTAAGAATAGAAATTCCCCTGGTAAAAGATTCTCCTTTTCCATTGACCAATCTGGAATTTTATCAAATAACCCAACCTCGAGTGGCTCTGGTACTCAGTGGAGGTGGTGCACGGGGATTGGCTCATATCGGTGTTTTAAAAGCATTTGAAGAAAAGGGTGTTCCATTTGATTTAATTGTGGGAACAAGTATTGGAAGTGTGGTAGGGGGATTCTATGCTGCCGGGTTCTCAGCCGATGAAATACATCGCATCATATCCGAGATTGATTGGAGCAGTATTTTCACCGATGAAACCCATCGTACCCAGATGTTCTTTTCTCAGAAAAGTATTCCCCGAAGGCATTTGCTTCAGTTTCGATTGGATGGAGTACTTCCGGTCATTCCTTCTTCTATTTCCCAGGGGCAAAAAATTTTTCAAACTTTGTATAATCACCTGATCGGGGCAAAAGTTCAGGCAGGGGGAGATTTCAATCGTCTTCGCATTCCTTTTAGGGCGGTAGCCAGTGATTTGATATCCGGGAAAAAAGTGGTTCTGGCACGTGGAGATCTGGCAGAGGCGATTAATGCCAGTATTGCTTTTCCCCTTCTATTTGCTCCGGTAGAAATTGAGGACATGTTATTGATAGATGGTGGAGTAACCGACAATCTTCCGGTCAGTGTCGCTCTTCATGAAGGAGCAGATTTTATTATTGCCGTTGATGCCAGTTCCCCTTTACGGAAGCGGGATGAGATTAATGCCCCCTGGGAAATAGCAGACCAGGTTACTACCATTATGATGAAAACTCCTACCGAAGAAAGTCGGCAAATGGCTGATGTTCTGATACGCCCGAATTTGAAAGGGTTTAAAGGCGGTGATTTTCAAAAAGCAGACTCAATTATTGCACGGGGATATCAACTGGCACTGAAGATGGCGGATTCAATGTTACAAAATATTCGAATCTACAAAACGAAAAAAAACCGGAGTAGCAAGCCGCTGGGAATCCTTGCGGAGCTCTCTGTTCAAGGGGCAACATTTCACCCGAGAGAAGAAATGTTGAAAAACCTCCCCTTCCAAATTGGACAAACCATAACGTCTGGTGATGTTGAAGATGCACTTAAATTAATTTATGCCAGTGGATATTATGAAAGGGTAAATGCGCTTGTCACCGGAGACTCTCTCGCCAGAAAATTGACTTTGCAGGTTAAAGAATATCCCTATGTATCAGAGGTACAGTTTGAACATCATCACTTACTGGCAGACTCTTTCTTTGCAGAATTACAGGAAAAGATTTCTCATAAGGTACTAAACTTCAAGAAGTTGTTGTATTTCCTGGAGCAATTAAAAAATGAGTACCTCCAGCAAGGCTATTCAATGGTGGAAATAAAAGAGGTGACTTATCACCCGGAGAAACAGCTTTTATATATCAGAATTGACGAGGGATTAGTCGATGAGATTGTAATTCAGGGAAATCGTACCACCAAGAACTTTGTGATTTTACGCGAATTTCCCATGAAAAGTGGAGATTATTTGAAAGCGGATTTGGTAAAAGAAGGGATTCAAAATATTTATTCGACAAATTTATTTGATAGAGTTTTGTTAAACATCGAGCCGACCCGTAAAGGGAATCGAGTCATCATCAAAGTAAAGGAAAAAAAATACTATTTAAGCCGTGTCGGAGCCCATTATGATTTAGAAAGAAGGACAGAAGGGTTCGTAGAAATACTCTCCGACAATTTTGCCGGTACAGCTTCAACAGTGAGTCTTATTGGAATTGTCGGCGATTTTCGAAGAAGTGTGCAGGGACTGCTTTATACGGTTAGAGTCTTAAATAGTTATTACACGGCAAGACTTTTTCTGCAATATGATGAACGTAAAGATCGTTTCTATAAAAATTTTGATCGGTTAAAAGATTATCAGATTATCAGGCGCGGGGGGAAAATTGTTGTTGGCCAACAAATTGAACGACTGGGATTGGTCTCAGCAGAATTACGGGTGGAAAACATTGACATCCACTCCGGAGAGCCTGATTTCCCCTATCGGGATGGATATGAAATTCGTTCTTTAGCTTTACGTTCAGTGGTGGACAAACGAGATCAATTACCTTTTCCGGAACGTGGGATTTATAATCGCTGGTATTGGGAAACAGGGAGTCAACGATTTCTGGGTGGATCATCCAGTTTTACAAAGTTATTTCTGGGATTGGAAGGCTATTATCCGATATCGAAGTGGTGGAATTATCATCCCTATTTTTATGCGGGAAGTGCTGATTTAACCCTACCGTTTTCTGAATATTTTTTTCTGGGGGGGCAAAAAGAATTTCCGGGATTACATGAGCGAGAGAAATTTGGAAGACAGTTTATTCATACCGGGATAGAGATACGCTATCGATTTCCAATATTCAACTCTATTGAGGCATTTCTTATTGCTAAATATGCACTGGGAGCTACCTGGGAAAGGCCTGATGACAGAATTACAAGCTCCGATTTCCTACATTCCCTTTCTCTAACCTTTGCCCTGGAAACGCTTTTAGGACCCATTTATGTAACCTATGCCTCCCTAATCCATCATCCACCCATTCTTCAGTTTTCTCTGGGATATAGTTTTTAATTTGATGAATCAAACAATGTATAACTATGCTTACTGAAAGAATGTAGGCAAGATTACATGATTTCACATTCCTCATGAGAATGTGAAGTTTTTATAAACGATGCTTGATTTTGTTAAAATAAACACATAACTTCTAATCCTTAAAGTGATAATTACTTATGAAAAAGAAAAACTACATATTCCTCATTTTTTCCTTTCTACTAATAACCTATCTTTTTGCGGATGCCGTAATCATGGAGTTCAGTGGGGAACCTGCGCAGGATAAAATTGTTCTGAAATGGAAAACCGGGGTGGAAACAAATGTCCAAAAATTTGTTGTAGAACGGAGTTTAAATAATAAAAGCTTCACTTCAATTGGTGAAGTCGCTGCCAAAGGAAGTAACAGTCAATACGAATATATTGACCAGACAATTGCAGATTCCAAGGCTATCTTTTATTATCGCTTGAAAGTAGTGAATAATGATGGTTCCTTTCAATTCACTGAATCCATTGCTGTCATACCTAAAATAAGCAGTCTTGCCCGTACCTGGGGGAGCATTAAAGCTCTTTTCCAATAAAATTTACTTTCCCATACCTCTTCACTTATACCGTTTTTGACTAATTTTAAAGATTAAGCAGATGAAGAGGGTTAAGATTCTAAGGCGTAACTTAAATAATGTTTAAAATTTATCAAAAAATTTCCGTTTTCTTAATTAGGGGTATTGACAAAAATTGTAATTTTGTTTAATTTATAGAACCCCGTGCTTTGCTGTGGAGGGAAGGTGGTGAGTACAGTAATTGTGATGACGGAACGATGAATAACTCAAGGAATTTTTAATGAAAAAGCAACTGATTGTAATAATACCCAGTACTAACACTTCTAAACAAAAACAACTTTCCATTTCCTTTACGAAATTAGTTTTGCTTATCTTAGTCACCTCTGTGTTGGGTATCTTCTTGCTGAAATACTCAATCAACTTTCTTTCCGAATATACCCAAAATTCTAAAATAGCCAAATTAAGAAAAGAGAATCAGGTGTTGCAGGCCGAATTAGGGAAAATGACTCAAACCATTTCCCTATTAAGAGAAAATATCGATTATATTGAAAAAAAGGATGATCAGCTACGAACGATTCTGGACTTACCGAAAATAAACGAAGAAGTGCGTCAGGTTGGGATTGGGGGTACTGAATTAAACATTCCTAACAAAGATATTCTTAGTG
>RFIL01000155.1 GCA_003695285.1 Calditrichota bacterium | reverse complement strand
CGCCAAAGAGATATTGTGGGGAGCGGTGAATAATCCGGTAGTGATAAATGAGTACGGGCATCAATTTTATGTGGATGTCATGGAAGGGCAAAAAACTGGTTTTTTCCTGGATCAACGCGAAAATCGCAGGCTTATCAGCAATTTTTCGAAAGGGAAAAAGGTACTGAATTGTTTTTCCTATAGTGGAGGTTTCAGTGTTTATGCCGCCAAACAGGGGGCAATAACCACCTCGGTAGATGTTAGTGCCCCTGCGCTGGAATTGGCTCAACAAAATTTTCAGTTGAACCATTTATCCCTGGAAGGGCATAACTTTGTTAAAGCCAATGTGTTTGAATTTTTACGGGAAGATAAGGAACGGTATGATGTCGTCATTCTCGATCCACCAGCCTTTGCGAAACAAAAAAAAGATGTGATGAAAGCATCTCGTGGGTATAAGGATATCAATCGTCTGGCCATGGAAAAATTCAATGAGGAAGGGCTTTTGTTAACCTGCTCCTGCTCCAGTTTTATTGACCGGGATCTGTTTCGGAAAATTATTTTTGCAGCAGCAAAGGAGGCCAATTGTCGGGCGCAAATATTAGCCCAGACCGCTCATCCCATTGACCATCCCATCAGTGTATTCCATCCGGAAGGGGAATATCTTAAGGCATTGTTGCTGCGCATTACCCGATAGCATCAACTCAGTGCTAACAAATAACGGCGATTTTTTTATTTATGCTTTGCCCCAAGTCCAGAAATCTCATCTTCTGTAAAGCGCTTCCTCTCGGAACTCTCTTCCCGGAGGTGGATTTCAAAATGAACTTTTATCTGTAACATACGTTTGATTAAAAAATTATCAGGGTCGGGATGAAAAGTAAGGTTGAGATGTCTCTTACCAGGGAACAAATTTCTTACAATTATCACCAGGCATACCAGCTTGTGCGCCAACTCCTCCGCCGGATGATGAATAAAAGAGGATACCATCTTGATGAATCCTCACCAGAAGTCAGCGAGTTGTGCGATTCAGCGATGGGTGTTGAAGAAGTGGTCCGCTTGTTACAAACCCAACCCTTTCTGGAGGAAGCTTATGAACCGGTTCTGGAAAGAGCATTGAAAGATACCTGGAGATTGCTTTACCTCGATGTCCGGAAAAAACGGTTCCTTGCTCTGGATTCCCTGCCAGCGGATGTTATCCCAATCGAAAATTCCTGTGATGATGATATCACTCCGGAAGCATCCGCAGATTTTTTTGAAAACCTATTGAGTCATTTCCGCCAACATCTCTCCCCGGAAATGTTTTGCTATCTAAACGAGCTTCTTGAAAATTATTCTCTCGCTGAGCTCTGTCAGACCTTCTTTTCGGCAACGTTGATGAGCAAGCATCTCTCTGCCATAATTTCGGCAATGGAAAAAAAATTAGAAATTTTAAAGATGTGTTATCCCAATGGAAGGGTAGAAGATACCAGCCATTTGAATGGAAAAGGTAACCTGAGCAGGGAACAGGTTATCAGTGCCTTTGTGAATGTTTATGTGGGAATCGAAAAGCGGTTTCCGCCGTACTTCTTACACCGGGATGGTGACAAGCGTTCTCGCGTGGTTATCCGCTTTCTGGTGGATAAAATTTTACACAAGGACCCGAGAAAACTTTTAGATGAGGCCGATGAAACGTTTTTTATCATTCACAAAATACAGAACATCTATCGCTTTTATAATTATTCCCTCAATCGAGTTTTGCAAAATGCCTATCCGGACTTAATTCACCCCTGGCTAAAAAGTCGATGCCAGGATAATTACTGGGCAAATAAAGAAAATCGGATGAAAGCGCTGCGCTGGTTGGTGGAAGAACAGTTGAAGATCCCTCCTTCGGAATTGTATCGACATTCCATCAGTCGGGAAGATTTTGCTCGCCACGGGCTGTCGTTTATGTTTAATCGATATTACAATTCAGTCTCCAGAGCTCTGGGAGAGGCCTATCCGAACCTCCACCCCTGGGAATTGGGCAAAGTTCCTTTCGAATTCTGGACTGACAAAACCGCTGCGGCCGCCATCCGCTGGATGATTGAAAAAAAAGGATGGTCGGTAGAAGAATTGCCCGGGAAGGCTAAGGAAAAACAGCTCACCAGAAAGACCTTTAGTGAGTATGGTCTTGCTACTTTATTTGAGAAGAAATTTGGAAAAAATATTTATCGAGCCATCTCTCATGCTTACCCCGGCCGATTTTTTCCTTGGGAGTTTGGAAAAGTTCAAAAAAAGTATTGGGAGTCACCGGAAAACATTTTTCAGGCTTCTATTTGGATAGCCCTTCAGGAAGGCATCCCGGAAAAGCAAATCCCTCGGGCCATTAAAAATCAACAACTGGATCAATCGATTTTTCAAAGGTATTCCATCGGGCATGCTTTGAAAAAGTGGAGTAAGGGGAATCTGGAAAGGATTTTTGCTCCCTGGCTTTGGCGGGAACGCCGGCAATTGCTCCGGGAACATAAACTTCTTCGTAAAATCCGTACTTTGAAAAAGCAACATCAACCCCAGGGACTGCTTCAATTATTCCTCTATGGTCTTTTTTCCTATGATGTGCAGATGGATATTCAAAGAACTCATCAACGATACGACAGAATTGCTCACCGGATTGAGCGCCGTATTTTCCTGGAAGAGGATAACTACGAATGGTAAAAAAATTCAGGCATCAATCCTCATAGGGATCACCATCGCTTGATTTTTTTTAACCTGCCTCGTAAATTGATTGAAAAAAAGGCAATTTTACTTGGTTTGGGGGTACCAACCGTTTACCTTCAAGCATGGCTATCAGGGGATAGTGATTCAGAACAAGTTTCTCATCTCTTTTGAAGGGCATATTCATTTCTTACTTTGTCAACAACGAATAAGGCAGTACTTTTAACCT
>RFIL01000154.1 GCA_003695285.1 Calditrichota bacterium | reverse complement strand
TTGACATCAATTCCGACCTCGGGCCAGCCAAAATCGGTTTCATATGCAAAACCCACTATGGCATTTTTACCTGCTGGTATGATTCCCATCCCCGGATTTGCCCATTCCAGCAACCAGCTTACCCAACCATCCGGACCTGCTGGAATCGGATTGGCGGAACGGAAGAGCACATTGAAATTTTCATCAAACACCACCAGCCGATAGGGACCTGCTTCTCCCTGCCAGATGAGAAACAAATCGATCCCCACGATAAATACGGGTTCAGGTGTCTGAAAAGCCATCCCCAGCACACTTCCGGGAGAATCCAGAAATACCGAAAATTCCGGACTATCATCATGAAAGGCAATCTCCATCTTATTCTGGCTAAGGGGATTAATATCCACATTCACCGTTTGAACGGATTCGGTAATGTTAACAGTCCTGCTTCCCTGGAAGAGTGGAATCTCAATTGCACCGTTGGTTACCGAAGCGGTTACGTCGATGGTTTTGTTACCAAAAGGTAAATCAAATGAACCTCGTGCCGTGTTATTATTGATGGCCAGGTCTTTTACGATGGGTGAAGACAGCCCCTCACCGCTGATTCTCACCGACACTTTATTAACATTGGATAGTATTTCCTGAGTCCCGGGAGTCTTGTCAAAGTGCAAATTTAAGGATACTGAATTTTGCTCCTCACTCACTCCACTAATCTCATCAAAGCTTTTCTGACATCCCAGCACCAGGAACAACGTACCAAGAAACAAGACACTAAAGATATAACTTCTGGATTTCATATTCTCCACCTCCTTTAATTTACGGTAAGGGTACCACGATTTCGACTGTAGTAGAGGTTGGGCCGGCTGGGGTTTCATCCTTACCTCCACCACCGAGTAGAACGGCTGCTGCAACAGCTCCCCCCACCAGCAACAGACCACCCACAATAAGCAATCCTTTGCCTCCACCACCTTTTTTGGCTACCGGTTGAGGTTGTGGTTTAGGAGTCGGAGGAGGAGTGGTAGGCTTTTTCACCTGCTTCGCAGGAGCAGCTTTCCCTACCAATTTTTGCTCTATGGCCACCGCCAATTCATCCATCAAATTAAAAATCTCGGTACCTACTCTCCCTTTGACAACTTTGGCTATCAACACTTTGCTGGTTTCCACATCAATTAAGCGGGCATTAAGCTGAATTAATCCGCCAATTTCCAGAAAGCTACCTACCAGAATTGCATTAGCCCCCACCGCACGCCCGATTTCCACCGCTGCAGATTGATCCACGATACCTGTCATGCTCAACTGCATCTCCTTAATCGCATCTTCCAGGCGAGCTCTCTCCACAATATCTAAACGACCACTCTCTGCAAGTCGGGTAATTAACGCCTCCGGTATTGCCTGTTGGAGATAATCCAGATCAGATTTGTTGGAAGTGTTCTTAAAATCGATAATGGCGATGGTGGTCTTCTTACCAACCTTCCCCGGTTCCTGCGCCATCACACTGGCTGTCATTTGAAAAAGCAACGCATACACCAGGACAATCGAAACGAATCTCTTCATGATAGCTCCTGTTGTTTTGATTAAATGGACCCCACTCACTATTTAAAATTGCCAATGATGTTAAATTTATCTGAATGGCAACTATTTAAAATGCTTTAAATCAAGACTAGAATCTTGAGGATTTAAACTGTCTTCTTTCTAAATCACTCAATTTTTGGCATATTAAATATATTACCAGTAGTAAAATGAAGCACCTCTCCATCTTTCATCCTTATGATTTCATGGGGGATGGAAAAGACCAACCTTAACCTCACCTTTGAATTATGGTCGTTTAATACCCACCATTCAACTCAAAAGCAATACGTGTCAATGAATATGATTAAATGTATGATAAACTCCCGAAGGAGGAGAAGCGGTATTTTGATGTAACAAATTTCTTAACCTACACATTCCGTCCGGTAAATCGCTC
This sequence comes from Calditrichota bacterium, assembly GCA_003695285.1. GTDB lineage: Bacteria > Calditrichota > Calditrichia > RBG-13-44-9 > J075 > J075. The sequence continues at coordinate 3,347 of RFIL01000154.1, read as the reverse complement.
AGAAAAAATGTCGGTTTTGATAATAGATTTTATTAATTTTCATCCAAATATGCTATAAAAAATTGTTAAAAAATGTCTTTAACATCACCTCAATGGGAATCGCTTTTTAGTGAGGAAATGGTTTTCTGCATGATTTTTTTAATTATCTCCCCTTTTGTATTGGATATTACATCGGCTCTTACTATATTTTTTTTAGTTAATAATCGAGGGTATGTTTATTTTGACCAGATGTAGGAGACGTTTTGCTTCCAGAAGTCGAAAATCCCCGCTTTGTTTTCCCCAGTTTTCAAATGTTATACAATGGGCTGAATAGCGATATTTCTTCCAGCCTTACGGAATGCATGTATTACCACTGACAGGGATTTATATCAAGTTGGAATTTCCAACGATTACATAGGGAGTGTAATCATTTTCCTGATTTTTTGTTTCACCATCAATATTTAGCTTGATTTTCACCACAGCAAAAGGGTATTGAATGAACAAACGGGTACCATGCTTCATTATTATTATTCTCTCAAGTTTCACCCTCTTCGCGCAGGTTACTCACCAAATCCCATTTTCCAGGGTGTTTGTAGATGACAACGACAATTTTACCAGTGTCGGAAATATTGGGCTGACCATATCCAACTACGGGGTATTTGGTGATGGGTTTGTGGAACAAGCGCCGGAAGACCAGCCATCCTGCGAATACCCCAGGGGTTCCGGAATTGAACATATGTTTGATGGTGGTATCTGGATTGGAGCTCAGACTCCTAATGGGATTCGGGTTTCTACCGGAGCTTTTAACTCAGCACGAATCGGTACTGCGGGCTCCGCAAACTTTGAATTTACCAATACTGCGGATCCCAATGATCTGATTATCGAGCGCTCCTCCCTGCCGGACAATCGATTTTTCTCCCCGGAAGCTATCAGCCATCAGGATTTTGTCGCTGATTTTTCCGATACCAACACCATTGTACCGGGAACCAGCACCCCGATACCCAATCACACTCCCCTGGGCATCGCCGTGCATCTGGAAACCTATGCCTGGAATTTCCCCTTCGCCGATGCCTTTGTCATCCTTAATTATACCCTGACCAATGTGGGATATGGAGGAAATAAGGACACCCTCAAAAATGTCTATGTGGGATTATGGGCCGATTTAGTCGTTCGCAATACCAACGAACTTCCTCCCCGTGTCGGGGCACCATTTTTCCAGGATGTGGGGGTAGGATATGTGGATGACCCGGATACCGGGCGGATGATTTATGCCTATGAATATGACGGTAGCATTTACACCGGAGCAGATAGCTATATTGCCCTTGTTCACCTGGGAGCAACTCCTCAACACGATGACACTTCATACCACGGCGAAGTTCATCATAACTGGTGGTTATTTAGTGGAGGGTCTGATTGGCAGGAAGCCCCTACAACAGAAGCTGCCAAATATCAACGGATGCTGGAATCGATTCCGGATAACATCTTTCAGAGCCAGATTTTTCAACAGCCGGGTAATTATATGAATTTGATTTCAACCGGCCCCTTTGAACATATTGCACCGGATTCTTCCATCAATGTGGTCTTTGCCATTGTTTGTGCCCGTAAGGCCGGAACCAATCCCCCCTCGGTGGATGACAATATCGCCAAACAGAATCTCTTCGAGAATGTCTCCTGGGCGCTCCGGGCCTATTACGGAGAGGACACCAACCGGAATGGAGTCCTGGATTTCCTGGGGACTGATTCCTCCGAGGATGTAATTCCCAATGGAAAACTGGATCGTTACATATTACCCACTCCACCCAACACCCCCATCCTGAAAGCCATTCCCGAAAATGGTAAGGTCACTCTGATGTGGGATAACAGCGCTGAGGAATCCGTAGATTTAATCTCCAAACAAAAAGATTTTGAAGGGTATCGGCTCTATCGCTCATTTCTGGGAAGCGACTTAACCTCTCAGGGTATCTTTGATGAGATGCAACTGATTGGTGAGTTTGATCGGATTGATGGCTTGTTTTACGATGCCGGCCTGGAACAAATCCGGATGGACGAACCCATTGTGGAGGTGACCACCAATCCCTTTACCGGTCTTCCGGACACGGTAGTCTACACCTACCGGGTGGAAATTGACGGATTACACAATGGCTGGCAATATGCCTTCTCGGTTAGCGCTTTTGATAGCGGGGATGTGAGTTTAAATCTCCCCAGCCTGGAGAGCAGTCGTTTACAGAATGCAGTGGTGGTCAGCCCGGGCACCCCCCCTTTAAGACCCGGACAGGAAAGGAAAATTGGGGTATATCCCAATCCCTATCGGGTAAATGCCATCTGGGACGGTGGATTTGAACGACAGCGAAAATTGCACTTCTACAACTTACCCGCTAATTGCGAGGTACGAATTTACACCCTTGCTGGAGACCTGGTGGATCAATTTACCCATAATGGCGCCACCTATCATGGCGGTGATATTCAATGGTATCAAAAATTTTCTGAAGGGAAAACTATCTTTCCCGGTGGAGAACATGCCTGGGATCTGGTCAGTGCCAATGATCAGGCGATTGCCACCGGGTTGTACCTGTTTACTGTGAAAGACCTGGATACCGGTGATGTGTATAAAGGGAAGTTTGTCATCATAAAATAAACAGGTGTGACATATCCCTGATTGGATGAATTTGAAAATCGAATCCCTTCAGGGATGATTTTCTCAACCCGGTGGAAAAGAATTGATTAATTAACGGGTGAAAATTTTTAAGCAACACCCTGAAGTCTCACTACTATAAAGGAGGACGTATGATGAGAAAACCACAAACCATGCTTCTGGTGTTTCTGTGCCTGATTTTAGGCATGAGTATCGGCAAACTTCACGCACAGGATACACTGACCATCCGGCAAATTCAATATGTTCCAGACCCCCTCAATGATGACACCTCCCCCTTTTTCGGGGACACGGTGGTGGTCAAAGGGATGGTCATGAACTACCCTCGTGATTTATGGGTGGGTGCACGCTGGGCAGTGTATGTCATAGACCCGGACAGTTTCCCCAATCCCTGGAGCGGCTTTTTTATTATTCAACACGATACTTTTCAGACTCAAACCCTGTTTCAATTTGTCGAACCCGGAATGATCTGTAATTTTACCGGGGTCATAGATGAATTCGGACAATTTACCCAGATGAACATTTATGGAGCTGGTTACACCCCGGATCCGGTAATACCGGTTGAAATTCTTTCCGTGGGGAATCCACTCCCCAATCCAGTACAGTTAACCGTGGCTGATCTGGAAGATCGTGCGGTGGCCGAACAGTGGGAAAGTATGTGGGCGGTCATTAATAATGCGACCATTGTCAACAACAACATCCCGGGTAATTGGGCCTC
>RFIL01000021.1 GCA_003695285.1 Calditrichota bacterium | reverse complement strand
GCAAAGGTGATGGTTAACAACGAATTCCAGACCGCAACATTAATAGCCGCCCATCCCCAATTCTGATGAGAAAGCGTTTTGTTAAAAAGCGCTTCTTTTCCCAGCAGGCTACCGGAAGTATCCGGAAAGCTGTCAAAATCCATCAAAAAAGTAGAGAGAGGGGGAATCTCCGGTGGGGTTCCCTTGACCGGTTCGGTGGTATCTTCCTTCTGGCAGCCCAGGATTAGCAGGATGGCTACCAGTAACACCCCCATGATGAAATAATAATGCCTAATTTTCATTCTTTCTGCTAACATAACGACCTCCCATTTTTTTCTCTGACATATTTCTTCAGAAATCATGCCAGAAAAATCATTCCCCGAAGGTTTCTTCAAACCGGTGTCCATCACTAACGATGCACACTTACCATTCGGTTTTCCTCTGTGTTATTGTGAAAATCCACTACAGTGTGAAAATTTTCCATCGAGGTTAATCACTCTCCAGATGACAATACACCGGAAAATGATCCGAGGCATCTCTGGCGATTCTGTTCTTGGGAATGATTTGGCCGGAATCCGGTTTTAATCGCAGGGCGGAGTTGGAATTAAGCATATCCGGGGATACCAGAATGTGGTCAATCCACACCCGATGTCGCATTCCGAAAGGCGAGCTTACAATTGGGTCGGGAAAATCGGCTGTCCAGAGGTCATTGCGATGTTCGCGGCTTTGACTCATCCACCAGAGAGAATTATGGAATATCTTCCCGGGTTGAAATACCGAACCCATAACCGTTTCAACAAAACTATATCCCAATAATTGCTCGAAGGGATCGAGCCCAGGCCCATCATTCATATCTCCCATGACCACTACAGGAATGTGAGGTGAGGTATCCATGAGTGTATCCAGACGCTGGCGAAGTCGCAGGGCTTGTGCAACCAACCGTTTTCGGTTTCCCATGGCAATTTTTTGGTAATGATGTAAATCTGTAACCGTAAAAACTCCTTTAGATTTGGTATGAACAAGGATGACCCTGAATTGTGGCCCCTGAGCTCCGATCTGAAACACAGCCTCCAGGGGTTTACGTTCCCAGCGAAATTCTTCCTTTACCCCATCCTCATCAATGTCATGTTGCCAGGGCCCATAGTAATCAAACTCATCGTCAACGGTGATCAACTGAAGCGGGGATCTGTAGTAGAAAACCAGATTTTGTTTTCCTCGACTGGCACCCATTGCAATCTGATAACCGGAATCCGGAAGAAAGGTATCGATAAAGTATTGATGTTCCTCCATGGCGTTGGCTGCTTCACAAATTCCCAGCAGGTGAGGGTGAACGCTGTTAATGACGGTGGCAATGTTATCAGCACGACTGACCTCGCTATCTTTTACTCGATTGTTGCTAAACATGTTGTTCATGTGCTGAATATTGTAGGACATGATTATAAGTTCCATAACACTTCCCTCCATTGATTTTTTTCAAAAACGATTTGGGGTAACCCTAAAAGTTAGTAAGGGAATTGTTGAATCACAAAGATAATTGATGCAAAATCATGGAATTATCCGGGTTCTTAACAGGAAGTTTAAAATTGCTTTACCCACCTCATGAGTACCATTAAATTCCAATTGTTCTAAGGATTTCTTATCATAAATGTAACCGTTTCAGATCGGCAATCCTGACCAACATGCGTTAGATTAAAAACAAAACAATCATTGAGGAGGCATTATGCGATACAAATTGTTTGGCAATACCGGGTTGCGAGTTTCGGAAATTTGCTTGGGAACTATGACCTTTGGGGAAGACTGGGGCTGGGGCGCCTCTAAGGAAGAGAGTCGAAAGATATTTGATGTGTTTGCCGAAGCTGGCGGCAATTTTCTGGACACCGCGAACTTGTATACCAATGGGACCAGTGAAAAATTTGTTGGAGAATTTATCGCTTCCGACCGGGAATATTTCGTGGTAGCCACCAAATACACTTTGATGAACCGATCCGGTGACCCCAATGCCGCAGGAAATCATCGAAAAAATATGGTGCAATCCGTGGAGGGGAGTTTACGTCGCTTGAAAACCGATTACATCGATTTGTTATGGGTTCATGCCTGGGATTATCTCACTCCTGTGGAAGAGGTAATGCGCGGGTTGGATGACCTGGTGCGTTCCGGGAAAGTGCTCTATGTAGGTGTTTCCGATACCCCGGCCTGGATTGTTGCCCGTGCCAACACCATGGCAACACTTCGGGGTTGGACGCCCTTTTCCGGATTACAAATTGAATATAGTCTGGTAGAACGAACCCCTGAACGGGAGTTGTTACCGATGGCTCGCTCCCTGGGATTAGCGGTCACCCCCTGGGCGCCTCTGGCGGCCGGAGTTTTAACCGGTAAATTCCTTGGTAAAAAATTACCGGAAGATACCCGAGTGAAGGAAGGTAGCCCGAGACTTACAGAACGCAACCTTAAAATAGCCAGCGAGGTGGTGAAGGTGGCGGAAGAAGCAGGTTGTACTCCGGCACAGGTCGCCATCAACTGGCTCAGACAGCAAGAAGGCACCATCATTCCCATCGTGGGTGCCAGAAAGGTCGAACAAATTAAAGATAATCTTGGAGCCTTAGAGCATCATCTTTCGGAAGAGCATATGCAACGCTTGAATGATATCAGTAAAATCGAGCTGGGATTTCCACATGAATTTCTTCAGAGAGAATTTATCAAAGAAGTCCTGTATGCCGGAACTTATGATAAAATTGAAAAGCCGAAGTAACAAAGGAGAGAGCGTTGAATGGTAGATGAAGCCCATTTCCGGAACTTGGAGAACGTGTATTTAAGTGCGCGATGTAATGAATATTATCAGCCTCGGATTCGAATTTCAGAAGGGGAAGCAGAGATAGAAATTGATGTTGAGGAAAAATACTTCCATGCGGCCAATGCAGTACATGGCTCCGTGTATTTTAAAATGCTCGATGATGCAGCCTATTTTGCTGTCAATTCTCTGGTCCCCGATGTTTTTGTGTTAACGGTAAGTTTCCATCTTCATCTATTGAGACCCATTTCCCGGGGAACGATGCGGGCGGTTGGGAAAGCTTATTTCACTTCAAAGCAACTGTATGCCGGAGAGTCTGTTCTGTTAGATGATCGGGGAAGAGAAATTGCGCGTGGGAATGGTCTGTTCGCCTTAAGCAAGATGAAATTACCCGTCAAATAAATTCTGTGATGGGTATTAAAGGATTTTATCTCCGAGTGGATAAAGAGTGCGAATTTCCCGAATCAGAGAAAGGAATTTTTCCCGGATAGCCTCAATATCTGCGGGTTGGAAGACTCTGCGATAGTGGGCGCCCGGGTGGAGGAAATACAAGGTAACCGGATATTCAGACTGTTCCGGAAAAAGATTAGCCAGCAGGAGACCGTATCCCTCCAGTTGCAGGGTATATTTTTTCCCTTCGTTTTCCACCTGACTGGCTGATACCTTATTCGTCTTGTAATCTACTACTTCCCATAGTCCCTCAGAATTTTTAAACACCCGGTCCAGTGTTCCGGTAAAATAATCTTTTCCCAACCGCATGGTGATGGGTATCTCGGTTTTAGCCAGGGGATTCTCAAAGATTTCTCTGGCAGCCTCAGATTTGATAAAAGTTGCTAACATCCCCGTAATTTCTTCCTCCAAGTCGCTTTTCATTTTCGGATCGAATACTTCATAGCGGTGGAAGGCATGGTCCAGGCGAAAGGCAATGTCTGCGACCGATTGGGGTAGCCCATTTTCCAGAACAGCATGAACCAGTTTCCCTTTCAGTAGATGAAGTTGATCCGCCTCTCCTATGGGATGAATGAATTCATAATCGCTCTCAAAGAATCCCAGATGATATCGTTGAAAATATTTACGGGGATCTTCATGGAAGACAGCGAGCTGGGTTGCGGAGAAAACAATCCCTTCCGGAATCGATTGAACCGGTTGCAAGTGGGCCGGGATCCGGGACGTCGGCAGGGATGAATGTTCAGATGGAGATGTGGTCAAAAATTGGGAAACGTAGGTGGTAAACTCCTGAATCTTTTCTTCCGTGGTACTGCTCGATGGATGGTGCT
>RFIL01000153.1 GCA_003695285.1 Calditrichota bacterium | reverse complement strand
TACCAATCAATGAAGCACTTTCAATATTTTTAGGGTTGGCCGGAATAACTGCGGCCAGAAAATACTTGGTCCGTATTGCGGTCCAATCTACACGGCCTGTATAGTCTTCCTGCACCACCTCATCTTCGCTGGCATCAATGTTATCCAGTTCCCCAGCTTGATAAACAAATGCGCGGGCATAGGTATAGTCTTCTTTAATATTTTCTTCCGTGGAAGGGAGTCCATCTTTCCATTTAAAATAATATCGACGGTTGATGATGAAGTCCTGGAGGTTTTCAAGGGATACGATAACATCCATTGAGTAACTATTATAATGAAAAACATATTTTTTCTTAACCACTCCATTGTTAATGGGAAGATAAAATTCAACCTCCTGAGTGGGGTGGGATTCGTCAAGAAAGATTGTATCAGAAGAAATGTTTGTAAATACTGTATAATTAAATAGTTGTATTGTTTTTCCGTTTCGATCCATCAACTCCAGATCAAGTCCATTCTCTGGTGTGGCAAGATCTACATTGCCACCCAGATAATAATCATAGTTTAATAATTCCCAATCAGTGAAATTTCCACCATGTTGGGTAGTGAGGGTCGTATTAATTAAGTTTGATTTTACCACGATGTGTTTTACAGGTGCGCTTGTATCAATTCCTGCGATTGCCATAACTTCATTTTTTACAGTTGGTTGAGCAGGTTCTTCAGGTGGTTTTTCTGCAGGAATGATGGTTTCAGTGGTATCCTCAGGCATAGGAGCCGGGAGCATTTCCTCACTCTGAGGTGGAGGTGGTGAGACAGGTTGTTCACCAACTACCCATTTGTAATAATAGGGCATCATTAAGGTAATAAGCACAATAAGGATGATTCCGATAATAGTACGTTTATCCATCTTTGTCTAATTCCTTTTTTAAATTTGTCGGTACCGGATCAAAACCACCCGGATGAAACGGGTGACATTTTAATATACGTTTAATAGATAACCACCCACCTTTCATCACTCCGTGTTCAGTGATTGCCTCCACTGAGTATTGTGAACATGTGGGATAAAAACGACAGGAGGGAGGAAAAAGTGGGGAAATCAAGTATTGATATAACTTGATGATTCCTATAATTAATTTTCGCATTGCGATGCTACCAGATGAGCAATTTCGGTTTTTAGAGACTCATAAGAGTCATTAAATTTTTTAACAAAAAAAACAATAGCTTTATTTTGAAACCACTGTGGATGCGTTCGATAAATTTCACGAATCAGTCGTTTCATTCGATTTCGTTTCACTGCATTGCCAATTCTCTTCGGGACAATAATCGCCAACCGCCTCGATGGTGAATTTATAACAAAAACATTCACGCTTTTTCCAGTTTTTTTGTTCCCCTGATCAAGAACGGTCTTTATTTCAATCGACCGTTTTATCATAACCGAACGGGGAAGGGAAAATTGTTTTTCTTTTTTAACCACTTACGGTCAGACGTTTACGACCTTTTGCTCTTCTCCTGGCCAGAATTTTACGCCCGGCTTTGGTTGCAATCCGCGCACGAAATCCGTGTTTGTTTTTCCGTTTCCGATTATGGGGCTGATATGTTCGTTTCATGTTTCCTCCACTGTTAATCGATAAATATAAAGCCAATAAATAAAATAAAAAAAGATCGGAATGTCAATGCCTGAAAGTATTTTTCCGTTTTTCTCTTCCAGAGCAAATGAATCAAGTTTTTTTAAAAACTATTTTAAAAATAATTGGATTACGAATGTAAATTCTTATACCCGTCATAAAGATTGAGTTTGCATACAAAATCGGTTGTATTTATTCCTTTAGACCGTTAAAATTTATGAAATCTAAATAAGAAGGAGTTCAGATGGCGGAAGTTGTTTCATTCATAATTCAAAAAGGGGGATGTGGTAAGACAACGACAACCGTGAATACCGCGAGCTACCTCGCTATGCAGGGATATCGAGTTCTTGCCATAGATATGGACCCCCAGGGAAATCTTACCCAACATTTCGGGTATGATAGTGACACTCTTGATTTAACCATCAAAGATTTGTTCCTGAACACCAAATCCTTTGAAGAGGTAATCTTAAAAAGAAATCAATTTCTTCATATAATCCCTAACAACATCGAAACTACAACAATTGAATATACTCTGTACAAATCCCTTACCCGGGAATTTTTATTACGTGATATTTTAGCACCTCAACATCAGAATTATGATTTTATCCTGATTGATTGCCCACCGAATTTAGGGATTCTCTCTATCAATGCGCTGGTCGCAAGTAAAGAGTTTGTGATGGTGGTTTCCCCGGAGTTTTTTCCCATGAAAGCTATCAAACCACTCTATGAAACTTATGCCATGGTAAAAAGCAAATTAAACCATTCGCTTCGTTTTAAAGGGGTGGTGATGACCATGTGTGATTTCCGGACCCGACATGCCCAGGAAGTTAGAAATATCCTTCAAAAAAATTTCCCCAGTAAGCTATATAAATCATATATTCGAATGAATGTTGCTCTAAAAGAGGCCTCAAGTCTTGGAAAGAGCATTTTTGAATATGCACCAACCTCCGCGGGCGCTTTTGATTATCAAAATTTTGTTGAAGAATTTTTGAGGGATTTTTCCCCCGCCCGGGAAAAGAAGCAACACTATGATCGTTTTTTTCATCAATTGAAGAAAGAAGAACAGGAAAAAATTTTACTGAAAGCGAAAGCCAATCTTTCTCAATACATTCAAAATCGATTAGAAGGAGAGGAAAACGAACCGGTATTACGTGAGGCTCTAATCATCGAGAGAAATAAAATCCTGGAACAATTGTATCCTTATCGGTTATACTCAACGGGTGAAGATGTCAAATGAAAAGCAAAATTCTCTTATTTATCATCTTTACTTTTCAACCGCTTTTCCCGGCATTTGATTACCAGGCTTCTACACCATATCAAGCAGCGCTTTCCAACAGTTTGATTGCCTCTACCTGGGGGGCTCAGGTGTTTATCCTCAACCCCTCTCTGGCGGTAAATTCTCAGGGATTTGCTGCTTCTTTAAGTTATACCCAATTTTATGGGATGAAAGATCTTCGCTATACAGCCGGTAATATAAGTTTTCCCTATAACGCTTGGGGGCTGGGAATTAATCTGGAAAATTTTGGAGGTGCACTGTATCAGGAAAACAAAGTTACCGTGGCCGTGGGAAGATCCTACTATGATAAGCGATTGGCTGTGGGGATTGCTTTCCACTGGTACAACTTATCGGTAAAAAATTATTCAACAATCAACTCGCTGGGAATTACTCTGGGGGCTCGCCTTCAAATAACTCCCTCTTTATTTGCCGCTGGTGTTGTGGAAAATATTAATCAACCGAAATTAAATGGGCATCCTGAAGAACTTCCCCTCAAGATGTCCTTTGGATTATTCTATAAATTGTCCGAGAATATGGGGTTTCACGTTCGTTTACAAAAAGATAGGTGGTTTAAACCAGAAGTATCCATGGGGGTGGAATATCATTTAATGCCACGCCTCTTTTTGTTCAGTGGTTATTCAACCATGGCTTCTATTCCCAGTGGCGGATTAAGGATAAAGTCCGGTAAATTGATGTTCGATTATTCTCTCCAGTATCATTTTCAATTGGGTACTACACACTTTATTGGAATTGCCTATGCTCCTTCGTCATAACAAGTTTGTTGGATACGTCTTCCTCTTCTTTATGATAGGAGCTGGATTCCTTCCTTCGATCTCCCCACAAGATTTGTCATCTGCTCGGCAGGAACTCTCAGAAGTCCGTAAAGAAATAGATCGATTACAAAAAGAATTAGCTCGTTCCGAAAACACTTTGCAATCTCAGGTAAATTATTTAAATAACCTCGATAAACAGGTGAGTTTATATCGTCAAGCTTTAAGATTATTACAGGCTGAGATTCGTAAATCGCACCAGGAAATTTCCAGATTAACCACCCAGATCGATACATTAACCAATCAAATAACGAGATTACAAAAGAAATTTGCTCAGCAGGTTCTATTCAGCTATAAGTATCATCGGGGGCGAGAACTGGATTGGATATTGGGTGCCGATAATTTTAATCAAGCCTATTTACGCTATCGCTATTTTCGAATGATTTCACAGAATGTTCAACATGTATATCAGCGACTCCGCAACAAAAAGAACGAACTGGAATCCTTGAAAGAATCCAGAGAAAGAGTACTAAGGCGTCAGCAACAATTGGCAAGGGAAAAAGAAGAACAACAACATAAGTTTTTAAAACGTCGCGCTGAGCTGCAACAAAAGATCAAACAAATTACCCAGGATCGGCAATTACTGGCACTGGCACTGAAAGAGCGTGAAAAGAGCCTGAAGAAACTGGAAAAAATAATTGCCGTGCTGGAGAAGGAGCGGCAGGAAAGAAAAAATACGCCCCAAGAAAACGTGGATTGGGAAAGCATTCCTGGAAACTTTGCTCAGTTACGAGGACAGTTAAACTGGCCGGTGAAGGGAAAACTACTGCATGGTTTTGGGAGATATCGTAACCCACAGTTGAAAACGGTTCTGCTCAATTATGGGATTGATATAAAAGCTAAAAAAGGATCCCCCGTGCATTGTGTGGCACCGGGCATTGTAAGTACCATCACCTACGTAGCTGGATTTGGTAAAACTGTTATTGTGACTCATAATAAAGGGTACTATACGGTTTATTCGCACCTTGATGAAGTTCTGGTGCGGAAATTTGAAAAAGTTGAAGCTGGAAAAATTATTGGCACCGTTGGAGATAGCGGTTCCTTGGAGGGAAGCAAATTGTATTTCGCAATTTTTGGCAACAACAAACCATTAAATCCACTGCAGTGGCTGAAAAAAATTTAACCCAATTTCTCCACTGAACGAACAACTTACCGCTTGGGGGCCTGACAAAGTTGTTCCTCTAGCCCTTTCAAATCGCCGAGAACCCGAAGGTCTATGATTCGCCCTTCTTCAAAAGTAAACAAGGCACATCCATTCCAGCGAACTCTTCTGTAAGTTG
>RFIL01000152.1 GCA_003695285.1 Calditrichota bacterium | reverse complement strand
TGGAAATGCTATTTCAGACTTAGTTGAGTTTCCTGCGGTCGGAGCTGAAGGAGCTTCTTTTGCCTTAAAGCCATTTTTAGATGCTGATCAGCTGGGACCTGTTCCTCCTCCAGTGGTTGATAATGTTGTCATTGCAGCTACAAATAGTATCTGGCTAAAAAAGGGGGTTGAAGTTCAATCCGGACACGTTGGTGTTAATAACATCAGTACCACTCCAATCCTTGATGCCGCTTCTGGAGCAGACCTCTCCGTTGGAGTTAATTCGTTCGTAGCTCAAGGTTTTGGAATTGCAGCTAATAGTATTGTTATTAAATCGGGTGCCCAAATAGCTGGTGATGCTTATTATAACTCTTTATCAAATAGCGGTACCATACAGGGTCTGCAATTTAGTCAATTACCAATGCCTGTATATCCCAGTATGCCCCCTTTTGAAACAGCTCCTGCAGGTACAAACAACATCAACGTCCCGGCTAATACTTCTCAAATACTTCCTCCCGGGAACTACAAAAACGTGATTGTAAATGATGGAGCTACTTTGACTTTCACTGGTGGGGAATATAATATTAACAAACTTACCGCTAAAACCAACTCACAACTTCTATTCGATACTTTTTCCAAAATTCGGATTGCAGACAAGTTGAAGACTCAAACGGGTGTGACTGTTGGGCCGTCTTTAAACTCTACAGAGGACGCCTGTGGTATAGTCTTTTATATTGCTGGTACAAATGGTGTAAATGGTGGAGTCCTGGAAACTCCCGTAGCTTCTCAAATAGGTACTAACAACACTATCGCTGCTAATATTTACGCTCCCAATGGTACCATCTGGTTAAAAAGCAATACCAACGCCACCGGCGCCTTTATTGGCCGAGATGTACTCGCCGGACAATTCACTAAACTAAATGTGGATAGTCGCTTTGAGTTTCCGGTACCTGCCTTCCTCAAACTTAAAAATGGTGATGGAACTCCGCTTGCATCCAACCAGGTGCCGACGACATTCACTCTCGAACAGAATTTCCCCAATCCGTTTAATCCATCGACAACAATTCGTTATCATCTGGCAGAAGCCTCCTCAGTTACTCTTGATGTTTATAACATGAGAGGACAAAAAGTACGCACCCTGGTTTCTGACTTTAAAGAAGCCGGAACGTATAGTGTCATCTGGGATGCCAAGGATAACTTCGGTAGTAAAGTCGCTTCCGGTGTGTATGTTTATCAGCTAAAAGCTGGTCAGAGCATCCTCACCAAGAAGATGGTTCTGCTGAAATAATCCTTCACCCTCAATCTTTTTATCCAACCGCATTCTTCCTTCGGGGAGAGTGCGGTTTTTTTTTGAGGGGATATCATTCTACTTCCAGGCTCAATGTTCTTTCAGATAAATCCCGTACGATGATTTAAACACCTTTCTCTTTGAAGTTCATACTTCGTTTTATAATTTTTATATTAGCAAAAAGCTCGGGAGGAAAAAGAAGATGAATCAGAAGAGAGCCTTTCGATGGAACTTAATATTACTTTTTAGTGTGTTTAATCTTTTTCCTTTATTTCCTCAGGAAATGGAGAACAAGCCCACTACCATTCCCAACCTCCGTCAAATTGCCAGGGAAATAATGAACAATGCCAGATATTGCGCCCTAATTACGGCATCTCCGGATGGTCAACCCTATTCTCGGGTGATGGACGCTTTTGCCCCTGATAGTAATTTTGTGGTATGGCTGGGAACCAATCCCCGTTCTCGCAAAGTTCAGCGGATCCAACAAAATCCCAAGGTAACATTATTTTATTTTGACAAACCCGGTCTGGGCTATGTATCGCTGATGGGAACGGCCGAATTGGTTAACACCCCGGAAGAGAAAGAAAAACATTGGAAAGAGAGCTGGGAAGCATTTTATCCTGACAGAGAAAAAGATTATTTACTCATCAAAATTCACCCTGTTCGATTAGAGGTCGTCAGTGTAAAATACAACGTCTCCGGAGATTCCCTTACATGGGATCCTCCAGTAATTGAGTTTGCACACTAATCATCTTGTTTCCAACATTTCATAAACCGAATTGTTAGTAATTCATTTTCAAAAGCTATTAAAAAAGGGCTGAGGAAACTTCCCCCCAGCCCTGGATGTACTCATTTCTTCCCCGGGTGTCAGTTAGCTGACTGCAGAAACTCGAGAATTTTTTGAGCTTCATCTGCTGTCAGGTTGGCTCGGGTACGCATATGCATGACCGCTACATCCCACTGAGCATCATTTAAACCTTTCGGATTTCTCACATTATGGCAGCGACCACAATTTTCACCCCACAACATAGCACCGGGTTTTTGCTTCTGAGTTAAACCTGAGGCACATCCTACCAAACCACTGATGGTAATTGTTCCAAACATAATGAGAACTATCCCAATAAACCACAGCCGATTTCGTTTCGTATCTTTTGACATCTCATTATCCCCTTCTGTTAGAATCCAATTGAAAACTGGCTGATTATTTTAGTTTCTGTTTCTTCTTCATCCTCATGCTTTGATTTAATGGATTCAAAGGCAACTTTGAAAACCGCACTGGGGGCAAACCAATAATTCAACCCCACAGAAATACGATCCTGGTCCACGTTCAGCGGTGCTTCAGCTGGTAAATCCAGTTGATCAAATCTTCCAACGATCTCTAAATTCTTGAAGAAGCTATTCTCAACTTTAGAGGGTTGGAAAGCTAATTGGGCATATACAGCACTGCTAACATTTTCAAATTCCAGGGGATGAATATCCGGATTATCCACTTCCAATCTGACATATTGCCCCCGGAGATCAACCTTCCCCTTCAAAGCATTTACATCATGGGTGAAGGCAACATCCACTGTGTTATTCAGTGCTTTAACATTGCTGTAGGGTGTTTCATTGGATCCGACTGTAGCAGTTTCCAGCCCCACACCAATTTCTAACTGAGGCAACAGAAAAAAAGCTAACCGGCCACCAATGGCCTTATTATCATTATTATCACTGGTATTATTAAAGTTTAACGT
>RFIL01000151.1 GCA_003695285.1 Calditrichota bacterium | reverse complement strand
CGTGACGGATGCCGTAAACACCACGAAGGAAGATTGGGACACCGAAAGCCGCACCTTTGCCTACGATGGGAATGACAACATTGACCATTCGTTATGTTCCTGGTTTTATAAACCTATATCAGAAGAATAGGAGTGGCACTAAATTCATAGAGGACTTATAGCCATTTCTTGAATTCATTTGAAAAGATACCTATATTTTAAAAAATTTTCTTTAAGAAAAGGATAAAAGCATGAAAACCAGGATCAACTTAACTATTGATAAGGAAATCGTTCCTCTGGCAAAACGTTATGCGCGAAAAATGGGGAAATCTGTATCCGAATTGGTGGAATTACTACTCCGAGAACATATTCAGATGGAAGAACCAACCTTTTCACAAAAATGGTTGGGCAAATTTACTGTTGAAGTGAAAAATGAGAGACGTTTTGAAAAACTTTCACAGCGCTATCAGCTATGAATCTCCTTATTGACACGGATGTGTTGATCGATGTCGCTTTGAACCGGGCACCATACGCCCGCCATTCCTCCCGTATATTGGATGCAGCTCAACAACGACGGTTTGAAGCGTTTATTGCCTGGCATTCCATTGCCAATTTTTATTATCTGGTTTCTTCTCCAAAGTCCAATAAAGCGGCTAAAGAATTTATTCGTGAGCTGTTAACGTTTGTTAACATTGCTCCCACTCGCACTGAGGATGCAGTTTATGCTCTTAATCTCCCAATCTCAGATTTTGAAGATGCCCTTCAAATTGCCGCAGCAAAGGTCTCCGGAGCCAGACTTATTATAACCCGAAATGTTAAACATTTTAAGAAAAGCCCTATTCCGGCGCTTACTCCCAGAGATTTTTGTGAACAACACAGCGATCTGTTTTCCGACTAATTCGCTATATTGGTTCGTGACCACAAAATTGAAAACCTCGAAAATGGTTCACCCGTTGATAGCGTCATAACCCCAAACCACCTCAACCTACCAGTGCGTTTAGTTAACCGCCACGGCCGCTAAGGATGCGTAACGAACGCAACGTTAGAATATCTTGCTTTTGAATCTTCGCGCTCTTCGCGCTTTCTTTGCGTGCTTTGCGGTTAAAATCAGAAGGAAATGCTTTTTCAAAAAAGTTGGTGGAAACATGCAGGGGTATTACCTTCTGGATGGCGATCAGACCGTGGCGGTGGTAAAGGATGGAATGGTGGATTACTGGAATATTGTAGCCAATGGGGTAGCGGGCATGTATGAGCTGGGGAGTGGGAACAAATTCTACTACATCAAGGATCATTTGGGCAGCACCCTGGCGGTGGTAAATGCCTCCGGTTTGGTGGTAGAGGCGCACGACTATTATCCGTTTGGGCTGCTAATGCCCGGGCGCACCTACCAGAGCGGCAGCGAGACCGAGCTGGATTATTTTGGTGCGAGATACTACAGCCCGGCGTTGGGGCGATGGCTGACGGTGGATCCGCTGGTGAATAAACATCTTTCATGGTCTCCATATAGTTATGTATTCGCAAATCCATCTAATGCCGTTGATACTGATGGGAAAGACGGTTTCTTAGTAAGACTAGCTGGTGACTATGCGTTTGGTCTTGGACCTTATAAAAGAGGTTTCTTTAAAGGTTCTATAAATGATCTGAAAGGAACAAGTATAACTGCAACAGTCTTTGCTGCTTCAGAACTTGGTATTACAGGTTCTATTAGCCTACCTAAGGACACAAACCTTTTTAACTTGTTAGGAGGTAACATCCCAAAGGGAAGCTCATTTTATATTGGTGGAGCATATGGAGCAGGAGCGTTTAAAACTGTCGGTGTAGAGAAAACAGATAGTTTCAAAACCTTAAACAATTTTTTTAACTTGACAGAGTCAAAAGCTAACTCTAAAAGTCCTGTAAATAGTCAAATCAATTTTACAAAGAATATCGATTTCTTCCAGCAATCCGCTAATCAAAATGTGCTTACACAAATGCAAAAGAGCGTGCTTGGTATCGGGAAATCAGTTAAAGAAAAAATTCAAGACTTAGTAAATAGCAAATGAATTTGTAAGAACGACTGTTATTGCTTTAAACTATCGTCGCAAGATGTAAATTCAATTAAAAATCAAAGTGTTTTGATTACATAAATGGAGAGACATTAATGGATCCTTTTGATGCTTTCTTATATTTCGGATCATTCTTTGGTGGTATCTATGTTGTGATATTAGGTATTAAAGGTTACTTGAAAGAAAAAATCACTGTAGCAGGTAATGTTGTTACAGGAAAAAAAGCAAAAAATATAAGCTTGATTTTGATTATTTCTGGTTTGGCAATTTTAGGGAATCTAATTCGTATTCTTATGAGTTGATTGTAAGTTTTAAAAAAAGAGACATGATAATTATTCTTTTGGAAAGGTATTTAAGACGACATGTTTTTATCTCTCCTGTAATTAATATCTTCTCCCTCCAGCGCCGCAAGGAAACCGGTAGTTTGATTGATGATTTGACCTATTCCTACGGCAGTAATAACCGCTTGCAGAGCGTGACGGATGCCGTAGCTGCTAATACCGAAGACTGGGATGCCGAAGATACCCAGTTTAGCTACGACCCGAACGGCAACGTCATCCGGATCGTAGAAAACGGCGCCGCCAAATTTGACACCATAGACTACGACCACCGCAACCTGCCAGTGCGTTTAGTTAACCGCCACGGCCGCTAAGAATGCGCCACGAACGCAACGTGAAAAGATTTTTCGATTGAATCTTTGCACCCTTTGCTTATGATTTTGTCATTTGTTCCGAAAAAAATGCTTGCATTATTTGTTGTTCGGGAATAAATTGGTTTCCCTGAAGTTAAGACTAAAAATAAAATGCAGGAGGGTGTCTATCGCACATTTGTTAAGGAACTGTTAGGAAGTATCAGTAAATCAGGTTAATCACATGTATTGTCATCGCAGTAAATTATTTGGTTCCTTAACAAGTGTAGTACACCCATTACATAAGCCGAATGGAAATGGGGTCTCACCATCTATTCGGTTTTTTTATTTATTAATCAGGAGGTATTCTTTATGAGACGAATGTTTGTTGCACTGGTTGCCGTGGTGCTCTCAATGGTTTTCCCGCAGGCCATTCTTGCTCAGGGTGAAGCCACCGGACTTTTTTTGATTATCAATCCCGGAGCTCGTCAGGGGGGAATGGGAGAAGCGGGCGTCGCGCTGGCCAACGATGTGAATGCAATCTACTGGAACCCTGCCGGACTGGCCTTTCAGTATGACGACCCCCAACATCAATCCCGTGGTGAAGCAACAATTATGCACGTGGATTGGTTACCCCAATTTAATTTAAGCGATCTCTATTATGACTTTGCCGCCGCTCGCTATTACCTGGAAGGCATCGGAAACGTCGGTTTTAGTATCCAGTTCATGAACTATGGGTCTATCACCGTTACCGGCGAGAAAGACCCCACACCCATCGGTGAATTTACCAGTAATGAAATGGCCTTTACTGGTAGCTACGGGGTCAAGGTGAAGGATAACCTCGGGGTCGGAGTAAATTTGAAATTCGTCTATTCCCGTCTCTCCCCACTGGAAGGAGTGGCCGCTGAAAAAGGGAAAGGAATTGGTTCCACCTTCGCGTTGGACCTGGGGGTTCTTTATCATCCCGGATTTTCCAAACGACTTAGCCTGGGGTTGAATGTTTCCAATATCGGCCCTAAAATCACCTACATCGATAAGGAACAGGCAGACCCCATTCCCACTAATCTTCGTCTGGGAATGGCCTATAAACTGCTGGATTCTGAATTCAACAAGCTGACCTTTGTCTATGATGTCAATCGTCTCCTGGTTCCGCGCGATGAAGAGAAACGGGTGGAAAGCTTCATGACCTATTTCTTTTCCACCTGGGGCGATGGTTCGGATCAGTTTAAACGACTAACCCACTCCCTGGGGCTGGAATACTGGTACACCAATTTAATTGCTCTCCGTTCCGGTTTCTTCTATGAAGACCCTGACTACGGCGGTCGAAAGTTCTGGACGTTCGGCGGCGGAGTGTATATCTCCTTCTTTGGGGTAGATTTCAGTTATATTCTGGCTTCAGTGGATGATCATCCCCTGGCCGATACCATGCGATTCTCCCTGCTGGCAAAATTTTAAAGCCGATGAGAAATAACATCTGAAAGGCTATTCCATCGATTTCTCGGAATAGCCTTTTATTTATCCCTTCGTTTTTTTGAAAAGGGGTAATGAACCAGATTCATGCGATAAATCGTTCGAATAAAATTAGATATCCCCAAACCTATAACAGCGAGACGAGGTACTGACAATCACATGAAATATCACCGACGTTTTGGATTAGCTCTGGCATTTTTTTTCATTTTCCAGAACTGGCTGTTAGCGTTTCCTCACCTTCAATCTGACACCTTAAAAGTATTGGCAATCCGGGTGGAATTTCAGGCGGATGAAAATCCGGCTACTACCGGAGATGGGCGATTTGATATGAGCACCAGCAGCGACCCCTTTCAAGTGGATCCCCCTCCTCACAACCGCTCCTACTTTCAGGATCACCTCATCTTTGCCAAAAATTATTTCCAGAAAGTCAGCCAGGGGCAGTTGATTGTGCAGGGAAAAGTTTTTCCCAGAGAGCAGAACAGTGCCTATCAACTGGATCACCCCATGGAGTTTTATAATCCCAACACCACTCCCCAGGAAATCAATCAAGGCCTGGCACGTCTGCTACAAGAGGCCGTGCAGAAGGCCGATGCAGACCCGGATATTCAATTTTCCAGGTACGATGCGGTGGTGGTTTTTCATGCCGGAGTGGGCAGGGACATTGATCTGGGGTTGGATAACACCCCTCAGGATATCCCCTCCCTTTTTATTACTTCAACTTTTTTACAAAACAATCTGGGGATAGATGGCATCGTGGTGGATGACGGTGAAACGGTGATCCGTAATGGAATTTTATTACCGGAAACCGAAAGCCAGGAAGGGCTTCAACTGGGGTTAAACGGGATGCTGGTGTCCAATCTCGGTTCTTTTCTGGGATGGCCAGACCTGTTCAGTCCCGATACCCGGAGAAGTGGTGTGGGGCGTTTTGGGGTGATGGACGCCGGCTTGTTTAACGGTGATGGGCTCCTCCCCGCCATCCCAACTGCCTGGACTCGTATCATCGCCGGTTGGGAATCCCCTCAAACCATTTTTCAAGCGCAGGGAGACGAGTTCACCGTTTATCACCCCCTTTCCAATCAGGGTCCACATGTGTATAAAATCCCCATTAATCGCCGGGAATATTTTCTGGTGGAAAACCGCTATAGTGGCAAGAAGAGTCTGGATAGCCTCCAATTTGTGATGTCCGACCAGCGGGGTGAATTGGTTGGTATGCGGGAAGTACTGGAAACGCATCTTTCGGATCAGGTTCAATTTAGTGATAGCACCGGGGTGTTACTGGATATTGATAATCCGGACCGGGGGTTACCGGGAGGTGGTATTTTAATCTGGCACATTGATGAAACAGTGATTGAAGCCAATCGCTCCACCAACCGCATCAACGCCGATCCCAATCACCGGGGGGTGGACCTGGAAGAAGCGGATGGCTCCCAGGATATCGGCGCTGAGTTTGACTTTCTCAGCGGGGGAAGCGGTTCGGAAATCGGCACGGCTCTCGATCCCTGGTATG
>RFIL01000150.1 GCA_003695285.1 Calditrichota bacterium | reverse complement strand
GGGGACAACATCCGCCATATCGATTGGAAAGTATATGGTCGCACAGACCGTTTTTACATCAAACAATATGAGGAAGAGACCAATCTAAAAGCACATATTTTATTGGATGTTTCGGGCTCGATGGGATATACCAGCCATAGCATAACCAAACACCAGTATGGGGTCTACCTGGCTGCAGCGTTTGCTTATCTGCTATTAAAACAAAGGGATGCTGTGGGATTAACTCTTTTCTCAGATACCATCCATCGATATCTACCACCTAAATCCACCAATTCTTACTTAAAGTATATTTTAAAAGAACTTCAGGATTCCCAACCGCAACAGAGTACCACCCGATTGAGTAAGACCCTTCATATCATGGCGGAAAAAATTAAACGCCGGGGATTAATTATCCTGATTTCTGAATTTCTGTATGAAGAACCGGAAAAAATCCTGGAAGGCATCCGTCATTTTCGTCATTACAATCACGAAGTCCTGGTCTTTAATATCATGGACCCCAATGATCGTTTCTTTAATTTCAGCGATGAAGCTACTTTTGTCGATCTGGAAACCGGAGAAGAAATCAAAACCCAGCCCTTCCTCCTTCGACAGGAATATCTGGAAATAGTAGAGCGTTTTTATCAGGAATTAAAAACATCCTGTCACCAAATGCAGGTAGATTTCCAGACCATATTAACCAACGAGAGTTTTGATAAAGCATTAATGCGTTATTTGTTAAAGCGAAAACGATTGTATTAATCCCCCTCAGTGCTTAATTCACCCAATTTTTCGGGGCCCTTCCAGAATTTTTAAGCAGAAATTTCAGGGCATACCCTCCCCTATCTGTCTTTCTTTTCAACATATTGTCGAAAAAATCAACTCCGTTATAAGTCCTTAATAATCAAAATTCCTAAAGATTGGGTGTTTTCAATTCGATTATAGTTGGCATAAAATTTGAGGTATAGTAGTTGAACAATGGAATGTCAACGAAAGGAACAGGGTAGTTCATGTGTATCATTTACTCCAAAATTCAATCCACCAAACCAAAGAACCCATATCATTAATTAAACAAGGAGGTAGATTCTCATGGGTCAACAACAACTCTTATTAATCGTGCTGGGTGTCATTATCGTAGGGATTGCGATAGCCGTCGGCGTTACCATGTTCAAGAGTAGTGCCGTGGACACCAATCGTCAGGCGGTCATCTCTGACCTGGTCAATTTTGCTGCCAAGGCTCAGCGTTATTATCGGACTCCCAGCGAACTGGGCGGTGGAGCTCAATCCTTTAAAAACTTTTATCTGTCTCCGGTAGATACCGGTAATGCCAATGGTAGTTACAGTGTTTCCACTTCCCAGCCCTCCGGGACTGCTTACGTTGCCGGTAGCACCACCAAAGTGGGGAGCGCTGCTTCAACTATCTATATTGTTGGGTGCGGTAAAGAGACTGGAGACAATGGCTCTGACCCGGTAAAAGCCTATGTTAAAGTAACTGCAGACAGTATTTCGACAACCATTTTAAATTGATATTGTTTGCACCATGTTTAAGGAAAGGATTCCGACCTCTCAAGGTTACGGATAAGCGATGTCGTAAGCTTGAGAGGTCACATCATAACCTGAGGGAGCAGGGACAATGGCTGACTTTAAGTTTGAAGGTGTAACGTATAATGGCCGAAATGTACAGGGAATTGTTCAGGCGGATAATCGATCGGAAGCAAAACGCAAGATTCAGCAACTGGCTGCACAACACAATGTTGAAATCAAAAAGATCTTAAAGCGACGCACCTTCATTTATAAAGTTCAGCGAGAAGATGAAAAACCCATTAAGGGTGAATTAAAAGCATTTAGTAAAGAAGAGGTTCAGGAAGCCCTCCAGAAACTCGGCTACAACGTTCTTCGAATAGAACCCAAACTCCTCGATTTTCAGCTGAAACCCCCTACTGCAGAAATCGTTACCTTTGTACAGGTCTGCACCAACCTGCTTCGCGAAAAAATGCCTTTCAATGAAGCTTTGCAATTATTGGTTTACGACATCCAGAATGCAGCGCTGCGAGATGCTATTAAAGAAATCAACAACGATCTGCGTCAGGGTAAAGATAGTGAAGAAGCCTTTATGAAGCAGGAAAAAGTTCTGGGGAAATTTACCGCAAGAATGTTGGGATTGGCTTCTAAAAGTGGCAATATGAGTGTTATCTATGAGAATACAGCCAAGTTTCTGGAACGGCAGATGGAATTTAAACGCAATTTAAAAAGTGCGCTCATTATGCCCATTTTTACCATGGCTATTCTGGTTCTTGCCATTATCTTTTACATCCTCTACATTTTCCCGGAAACGGCAAATCTTTTCGTCAAGTTGGGCACAGAACTTCCCCCAATGACAGCAGCTACCCTGAAATTAAGTAATTATTTAAATGAAAATTTATGGTGGATTGGCACCATTTGTGGTGTGCTACTTTTAGGATTGGCTTATTTCCTTCACACACCCAGAGGGAAGTTTTTTATTGATAAATATATTTTGAAACTACCTGTATTGGGTTCACTGATTCATCGAACCACTATCGAAATTTTTTGTCGGGTGTTTCATGCCCTCTACAGTGGTTCTGGTGAAAATATTGATGCGATCCGACTGGCTGCTGAGGCTTGTGGGAATCGTTACATTGAGCATCAGATTAAAAATGTTGCC
>RFIL01000149.1 GCA_003695285.1 Calditrichota bacterium | reverse complement strand
TAAAAGAAAAAATGCGCGAATTCAAAAAAAGCAATAAATCCTGACCTGTTATTTGAACTTTTTTATTAATGAAAGGGACTCTGATGAAAAAATATATTTTGACTATTACCTTTGTTTTCCTTGTTCAGAGTCTGTTACTAGCACAATCATTTACATTTGACACTCCCCAGTTGGAGATTCATAAAAATCCGGGACAATTGATTGTGTTTTATAATTACCTGGTGAACAACACCGCATCGGATGTGAATTTTCGGGTCATTCGTACTCAAACACTCCCGGATACCACCTGGAGCAGTTCTATCTGTGTCGGAGATTCAACCACCGGGCTTTGCTATCCAACCTGGGTGGATACCACACTGGTACATGTTTTACCGGCATCCCAGAGTTTGCCTATTCTATTGGATGTATTCACACCGCCCAACAACCCTGGAGAGGCGGTTATCACTTTGAGAGTGGAAAATGCCGATAATCCATCCGAATATGCTGAAGCTACATTTGTTGCTTCCACTCTGCCCACAGGAATAGAGGTTACCACACTGAAGGTAACCGGAACGTTCCGGCTTTTACCCAACTATCCCAATCCCTTTAATCCTGAAACCCGGATCCCCTTTGAGGTTGGAAATGGGACAACACAACCTGTTCAGTTAAATATTTATAATCTCCTGGGCCAAAAGATTGTAACTCTGGTCAATAAAAGATTAGCTTCCGGTATTTATGAAGTTGTCTGGAATGGAACAAACGGCAGAGGGGAACAGGTGGTTTCAGGTGTTTATTTTTATGAGTTAAGGGTAGGGGATATGCATCAAATTCGCAAGATGGTATTGGTAAGATAGGGCTTCGGATATTCAGTAAGAAACACTAGTTGAAACCCAAAACTCTGCAATCTAACTGAATAGAACTTACATGAGACCAATTTACCTCTTATTTGTCCTTCCAATATTCTTTTTCACCTGTACCACCAAAGATGGCAATATTCTTTCCTTCCAGAGCGGCACGGGATCATTAGAAGTTACCTCAACTGTTCCCGGGGCACGGGTGTTTGTCGATTATCGGGACAGTGGCAAACGAACCCCGGCTGTAATTGAAAACCTGCCAGAGGGTGAACATGTTGTTCATCTTTTTTTAAGTAAACATGAAGCCTCTCCCGAATCCCTGATTGTGAATATTCGGCAAAATGAACTTTCAGCTATCGATTTTGAGCTAACCAAGTCACCTACAGTTGGGAATATGATTGTCACCTCTCATCCTGATAGCGCTCTGGTGTATGTTAACCGGCTCCCGCTGGGCCGGACACCTTTAACCATTGAGGGACTTGCAGTGGGGATACATCATCTGCGAGTGATAAAAGGAAACTATGCTACAGTTGAGCAGATGGTGCAGGTCACCAGCGATCAGGTTACCGAAGTTGAACTGAATCTTCAATTATACCGGCAGGTGCTGGTGGAACATTTTTCCAATACGGATTGCACTCCCTGCCCGGCTGCGGATGCTGCGATTGAAGAAGTCTTAAGAGCATTCGGCGCAGATTCTGTGGCTGGCATCTCTTACCATCCAAA
Organism: Calditrichota bacterium; assembly: GCA_003695285.1. Taxonomy (GTDB): domain Bacteria; phylum Calditrichota; class Calditrichia; order RBG-13-44-9; family J075; genus J075. The sequence goes on along the minus strand of RFIL01000149.1, from coordinate 1,822 downwards.
TTTTCCGGGAAGTGAAGATCCCATGTTTCTGGCTGCAGAACAGGACAACCTGGCTAGGATGAATTATTATCGCCTCTTAGCCATCCCAACAGTGATTGTAGATGGGGTGATCACTATCTTATCCCCCAATAATCTGGCAACGTTGTTAACCAACGCCATTGAAACCCGTATCCCGGAACCTCCAATAGCCACCCTGGACCTGAGAGGGTTTCGGGAGGTGTTACATCCACCCGGCGATCTCAGGGGTACGGTGGTTGTAGAAGCGTTAGAATCTTTTCCGGAGGATGTTGTACTGAGGATTGCGTTGATTGAAAAAGAAATTGAATTTGAAGTGGCTCCGGGTATTAACGGTCAAAAACGTTTTACTGATGTCATGCGCGACTTCTATCCAGATGCCGGAGGTACTCCTGTACAATTAGCGACCGGGGAATCGGCACGTTTTGACTTTGCCTTTGATCCACAACCAGAATGGTCCGGGGAGTTGGTTGTCGTAGCATTTTTACAGGTAAATTCTACCAAAGAAATCCTCAATTGCATCTGGAGTGTATTGCCCGAATAAGTGTCTCAGATATACTATTTTGACTAAATCTTAAAACACGTTGTAAAGGAGATGGTTTATGAAATCTTTTTTAACACTTTTCCTGAGTTTGTTCATCTTTTCGTTGATTGCCTTTGCCCAGGAAAATAAAGCACCTGACTTTGTTCTCCCGGATATCGATGGAAACAACTATCGTCTGTATGACCATCTCGGTGAAGGTCCCATTCTGATAAATTTTTGGGCAACGTGGTGTATCCCCTGTCGGGAGGAGATGAAGAAGCTTAAAAAGATTTATAAAAAATACAAGGATGATCAGCTTGAAATTCTGTCAATATCGATTGATGATCCCAAAACCGTGGGGAAAGTGAAAGGTTTTGTGAATACCTATCGCTACCCATTCACATTTCTGTTAGACACCAACAATGAAGTCATTCGTCTCTATCAGGGGAATAATCCCCCTTATACTGTTTTACTGGATAAAGATGGTACTATCGTTTACACTCATACCGGTTATCGTAAGGGAGATGAGAAAAAGGTGGAAGAAAAGATAGCCCACTTAATTTCTTTGGACCAAAAATGACCTTCAGATGATTTATGAAAACCACATTTAATTTGTCATTTAAAAAGAGAACTTGTTTAATCACCCTTCTTTTATTCGCTGCGTTGTGGCTGCCTTCATCGGTGTTGGGGCAGGTTCAAGTGACCGGTGACAATTACCTCGAGTTTTCCAACAATCAGTATCAGGACACGACAATTTTTGAGAACTGGACGGAAGCCCAGATTACCTATCGTCAAAAATATCGGGTAGGGTTACGCTATGAGGTTCATCAACCTCCCCAGACTTTTTCTTTTGATACCAGTGGCCATGGAATTTATCAACGGTATCTGGAGTATCGAGGGGGGAATCTAAACATTCGTGTGGGGAATTTCTATGGTTTATTGGGACGTGGATTAGTTTTAAGGTCCTATGAAAACCGGACCCTGCGCTGGGATACCAATATCGACGGGATAAAGGCAGATTGGCATCATCGGTTATTGGATGTAACCTTTCTGGCAGGGAAACCGCGGGATCGCTCTGGTAAACGGCATAGAACCCTACAGGGGGGTGAACTTATCCTGAAACCGATTCGTCAGGTACGTTTAGGGGGTACTCTGTTAAGAACCTATCTCCCCTCTATCTCTTCTGAGGCCGTTCGCTGGGGCTCTCTCCTGGGTGAGATAAACCATCGCCTGGGTAGCCTTTATCTGGAATATGCCGAACGATGGAATCCCGATAATAAAAAG
>RFIL01000148.1 GCA_003695285.1 Calditrichota bacterium | reverse complement strand
ATGTTTGGGCAAGTATGGGGCAGGAGGATGAGGCCGCCGAACGTAGAAAAAAATTCATGCCCTATCAGTTAAACAGCGATTTGTTAAATCATGCCTCAAAAGATGTTCTGGTGATGCATTGCTTGCCCGCCCATCGGGGTGAAGAAATTACAGATGATGTTATCGAGAGCTCTCATTCAATCGTTTTTGATGAGGCGGAAAATCGGTTACATGTTCAAAAGGCAATTATGGTAAAAGTCGCTGGAAAAGCATAATGGCGAAAAAAAATGAAACGGTAGAAACCACTGGAGGCATACCATGGATTCTCGAAAAGCAGTTTGTTTTGTTTCGGAAGAAAATATTTGTCGCAGCATTATTGCAGAGGTGTATTTGCGGAAATTAGCAAAACAATATTTTGAAGTGCAAAGTTTTGGTTTCTCACCCGATCGGGTTCATTTTTTAGTTAGCAAGGTATTAAAAGATCGAGGACTCCGTCCGGATTATTCCTTTTCCAAATCTTATGATGTTATCTCAAGACAGCGATTTGATTACTTCGTATTAATGGAGCCCGGTTTAAAGGACAAAATGCCTGCGATTCCTTATGAACATGAGATGGTTGTATGGGATGTGGAAAAACTGGATCTGGACGCTTTCGAAGATGAAAATGAAGCCATTCAGGCCTTAAATGAGCTGTGTGATAAGATTGAATCCAAAGTAAAAGAATTTGTAACCAAATATAAGCCGACGGGAGTTCCTGTGGGATAATCAGCAAAAAAGAACAAAGTAATGTGCTTCACCTGCAACTTCCATAGATGGAGTTGAGAAAGAGAACATTTAACATGATAAACTTTAAAAAGCGCCCGGGAAAGTTTAGAAAGGATTCACTTTTTTAATGATAAGTTATTTGTTTATTCAGTAAGCGAGTTTCCATTTCATCAAGCATGTGCTCTTTCCGCTGCAGCTCCCGTAACTTTCGGTAAAGGGGGCTCTGACTTTTTCGATGTTCTTTGATATATTGATCGCCGCCCATTTGCTGGATAATTTCTTGCATTTTCTGATAATTTTCTTCATAGGCTTTACGAATTTGCCGCAATGATTTCATAAACGGTCCTCCAGTTGAAAGTGGGTAAGCTAATATTAAATATTCTCTATCTTTAATAATTTGACTGTGTTAACACTTTTTTTGTTAAAATTTTCAATTGCTCTTGAAATTGTCTATTCTGGAACAGCGTAGATGACGGTAACTGATAGGAAGTCTTGGGAAACGATTCAGACGTAATTTTATGAAAAACAATAGCAAAGACAGCAAAATTGTACTGGTCATTGAGGATGATTTCGATCTGCTCTGGTTAATCTCAAAACTGCTTCATTTCCATGGATATAAAGTTTTGACAGCAGTCACAGCTTCTCAAGGACTGGATTTTTTTTCACGTAATGCCTTTAAATTAAATGCGGTTATCCTGGATTTAACCTTGCCGGATGCCAGCGGTGAGGAGCTTGCAGAAGAAATTTTGAAGGTATTTCCTGAGATGCCCATTATTATTACCACCGGTGAGGATGATATTGCCCAGAAGAATGCTTTACTCAATAAAGGGGTTAAAGCATATCTTGTAAAACCGTTTGATTTAAACTCTTTGATCACAATCCTGACAACCCTCTAATGAATTTTGCCAATTTTAACCCTTCACGTGTGTTAATTATCCAGACGGCCTTCATTGGTGATGTAATTCTCACCCTTCCATTATTGCAGAAAGTCCGCGCAATTTTTCCGAACGCGGAAGTTGATTTTCTGGCAATTCCAACCGTGGAAAACCTCCTGGAGAACAACCCGGATATTGCTCAATTGGTTATTTATGATAAACATCATCGGGATAGGGGGTTCCGAGCGTTTTTTTCATTGACTCGACGACTTCGTCGCCGGCAATATGATCTGGCTCTGATCCCCCATCGTTCTATTAGAAGCGCTTTTCTGGCCTATTGCTCCGGGATACCACATCGGATCGGCTTTAATCGCAGTGCAGGAAAATTTCTTTTCACCAGATCAATACCCTATCCCCGTGGAGTTCATGAGAGCACACGAAACCTCCATCTCTTAAAACCATTTGGGGTGGATCCCTTCGAAAAAATATTTCCACAATTATATTTTGATGACGTGGATATGGCTTCTGTTCGGGAGTGGATTGCAGATGGAAGAAAAACCTCCAACTTCCCGATGATTGCGATGGCACCCGGGTCAGTATGGAATACCAAGCGCTGGCCCCCGGAGTATTACACCGAACTTGCAAAAAAATTGATTCAAGAAGGATTTCGCGTTGTGCTGGTGGGGGGGAGTGCAGATCGAGAGGTAGCTGACAAAATTTCTCACGCGCTGAAGGACCATGTTTTGAATGCCGTGGGAGAGTTTACACTTCGTCAATCTGCTTATATCATAAAACTGTCACACCTGTTGATTACCAATGACAGTGCTCCATTGCACATGGGGGTAGCTGTAGGAACCCCGGTAGTCGCCATCTTTGGTCCAACTGTCAAAGATTTTGGCTTTTATCCTTACGGTGCACTGGATCAGGTTGTAGAATTAGATGGATTAAAGTGTCGTCCCTGTGGGGTGCATGGTGGTAATAAATGCCCAATAAATACCTTTGAGTGCATGATAAACTTAAAACCGGATATGGTATTTTCAAGAGTATCGAAGGTTCTGAATTTGCTTCAAGGAAGTGAGAATAAGGGTTAAATCGATAGAGGGTGAAGAAACATCCGGGATGCTTCTTCACCCTCTGGAGAAATACAGGCGCTTCCAAATGAATGGATAAACTCTTTTTTATTTAAGAAGCACCATCTTACGGACTAAACTTTGTTCTTCAGTCTGCACCTGATAGAAATATGTTCCACTGACGACTGCATTTCCAGTTCGATCATTTCCATTCCACACAACGGTATGACTGCCTGCATTCAACTGTTGGCTTAACAAGATATTTATTTCCTGCCCTACAATGTTGAAAATTCTTACCGTCACCTGAGAACTTGCCGGAAGGTGAAATCGAATCGTTGTAGAGGGATTAAAAGGATTGGGATAATTCTGTTCCAGATGAAACGTTTCCACGGCGGTGAAAGTATCTTCGATTCCTGTTGGAACATTCCAGTGGAAAATATTGCCACCATCACCAACAACCCACCCATTTGATAAAGAGGGGAAATGAACATCCTGAATATCCAGGTTGGTACCTACCGGTTGTTGGGTCCAGTTTAACCCGGCATTTGTGGTAAAATAAATGGTTCCACCACCACCCACACTCCATCCGGTGTTTTCATCGATGAAATATAACCCATTTTGACCGATGGCAATCCCTGTGGAGCGAGATTGCCAGGTGTTACCTCCGTCACTGGTATGCAATACCAATGACCCACTACCGCAGGTGAAGCCTGTTGTGGTTGATAAAAACTGTACATCTTGTAAATTTCCTGTGGCGATACTGGATTGTGCAACCCAGCTGGCACCTCCATTTGAGGTATGGCGAATCATCCCATCATTCCCGACAATCCAGGCATGGTCAGAGCCAACGGCAGATATAGCCCTGATTCGATTAGTTGTACCACTGTTAATTGTCATCCATGTGGCACCGGCATCATTGGATTTCACAACAGCACCATCCCGGCCGGCTGCCCAAACCGTGTTGGCATCTCCCCAATCCGCACCACGTAATTGAGATGTTGTACTGCTGTTTACGCTTTGCCAGCTATTACCTCCATCAACAGTACGGAAAATAACTCCATTATCTCCCACTACAATCCCTGTTTGGGTATCACGGAAAGTAACCTCATGTAAATCTGCTCCCGTGATGGTAACCATTGACCATGACTGCCCACCATCCACAGTGTGGAGTAATGTTCCGGCATCGCCACAAGCCCAGCCTGCATTCTCACTGACCATGTACACGCTCTTGAGTTGCTGAGTCGTTCCACTGTTCTGCGAGAGCCAACTCTGGGAAAACAATTGGGGCGATATGATTATTAAACAGAAAATGGATATTCGAATTAGATAATTTGTTAGATTTCTCATTACAGCCTCCTACGGATAAACGTATTAGAAGAGTTTTACTTTCTTCCATGGAACTTAATTAGTTGTGCACATGGTCGATATATACAAGCATAGTGCCAGAAAAAAGTGGGAATTTGAGGAAAGGCTAGATAACAACATTAAAAAACTCTAATTTAGAAGACCGCATTTTAATTTTAATATTCCCCGGGATAATGATAAAAACGGATGCTAACAGACTAACTGCGCATATTATGCACCTTGGAATACTGTATTTTTAAAAGTAGATGTTGGAGGGAACCGTTTAATGTATTAAACTCTTACCCAATTTTTGAGAATATCACTAAGGGAATTTTAATGAAAACGATTAAATGGATTTTAAGTCTATTGAGTTTATTTGTTGTCCTGGTGTTGATTGCTTCAGCCATTCTACCATCCCATTATCGTCTGGAAAGGTCGGTGGAGATAGAAGCACCGGATAGTTTGATATTTGCTCAGATTGCCGATTTTCACAATTGGGAACACTGGCATCCCTGGAGAGAATTATATCCGCAGTTAAATGGCCGGATTATTGGTCAGGGCCAACATATTGGCCATCGCTGGGAATGGGATGATCGCAGAGCGGGAAAGGGATACCTGGAAGTTCAGAAATTAACTCCACCCTCCCGGATGGAGGTGAAGCTGGTATTTAAAAGTCCCCGTCAAAATCAGGCCAGATTTGTTTTTAAAATTGTTCCTTCTGGGGGCGGAATGAAAACCAGTTGGGTAATGGAGGGAGGATTGTCCTATCCACTGGAACGCTGGTTAAAATTTTTTCTCGAAACAACTATCGGTTCAGATCTGGAAAAAGGATTGACCACCTTGAAGCATTTATGTGAAGCTGAACAGCAGATGCTCGATTGAAGTTT
>RFIL01000147.1 GCA_003695285.1 Calditrichota bacterium | reverse complement strand
TTATATTCTCAATAGTCACAAAGTAAGGGAAATTAACAAACGGAATTATAATCTTTAAATGTCGTGATTCAAAATTTTTTTAGGTGAAAATATGAATTCGGCTTCGCTTCGGGAAAAGCAGTAAGCGCATTGGTAGCCGCGCCGTAAGGCGTTCCTTTGGGAACATGCTTTAGCGTACGGTGGGGTGCAGGGGGATCAAAACAAGTTTTGGAATGGTGAGTGGTAGAATGGTAGAGTGGTGAGTGGTGGTGAGTGATTTCCCCTTCCCCTTGTTTCCAAACTCCGGTTCGGAAACACCATAGAACCCAAAACTCTGTTTTGGAGAGATTTTGTACACTGATGTCATGGCATTAGAAACAGAGTTTCTGTAACTATTGCGTTCCATCCCGGCTGGCCGGGATTGGAACGAGAGGGAAGGGAAAAGGGAAAATGATATTACGTTTCACGTTTTACGTTTCACGTTTTGGTTTCGCTGAGACAGGCTGGGAGCCTATCCTACCCCGGTAGCCGCGCCGTAAGGCGTTCCTTCCGGAACATGCTTTAGCTTGCGGTGGGGTGCACTTTTCCAAGCTTTGGTAGCGGAGCTCCTATGACTATTGCGTTTCCTCCCGGTCAGGCGAGAGAGAAACGAGGAAAGGCTAAGGGAAAATAGGAGTGACGAGGTCCTGAAGCCTGCGGTTTCCCTTTGGAAAGGTATAAACTCTTGTTTATCGATTTTCCCCACTAATTTCTTTTTTAAACACATACTCCAGCGGATCAATCCAATCGGGGCGAATTTTTACCCGAAACTGCTCCACCTCACCCTGCTCATTAACATCAAAATTGACATAACTTTGATTCCATACTTTGTCACTCCAGCGGGCAAGGAAGATGTCGTTTAAATAAGGGGTCAGGGTTCCGGTGATATTCGGATGCGCCAGCAATGTGATGGTTAATTCACCATCCTTTTCCCTGATGGCTGCTTTTCCGTATATTTCGCTCCGATAAGTGCCCGCATATACCGACAGTGGCAGTGAGGTGCCTTTTCCTTTTACCGGGGTTTTACTCTCTTTGTGGCTTTTTAGTTGTTTCTGGTGACGATCCCAATAAATTTTATTCCAATCCTTAAAATCTATACCCAGAAAGGCATCAAACAGATGGAACGCCAGGGCGCGCATCAATTGGTGATCATCGAGATTGGTTAACACCACCACTCCCAGGTTTTCCTCCGGTATGAATCCCACAAATGAAAACATCCCATCCAATCCACCGGTGTGATACACCAGAAAACGTCCCTCGTAATCCGTCAGGAACCATCCCAGACCATAGGCCAGGAAATGGGTGGAAGGCATCAACTTTTTCCGGGCAGCGCTGATGGGGATCAGGGTATGGGGTTTACGCATCTCAGCAACAATCTGGGAATCCACCACTGTTTTTCCCTGATATTTGCCCCATCCCATTTGCATGATTAGCCAGCGGGCTAAATCATTCACAGAAGAATTAATCGCGCCTGGCGCCGGAGCATTATCCACATTGCGATAGGGAATAGTAACCAGTTCACCCTGGTAGCGGGTATGGGGTTGAGCCACATTTTCCATTTTCTCCAGGATTGTGACCGTGGTATTGCTGCGTTCCATTCCTAAAGGTTTAAAAATACGGGATTCAATGAATTCTCCCCAGGATTGCCCGGTGACCTTCTCAATCACGGCTCCCGCTACCACAAACATGAGATTTGAATACCCATAACCGGTACGGAAATCAAAGGCAGGGGGTTGAAAACGAATTCGTCGAATGACTTCCTGTTGATCGTAGATCGAGCCAAACCAGGTCAAATCACCCGACCAGGTACCCAGCCCGCTACGATGACAGAGGAGGTCACGAAGGGTAATTTTTCGGGTAGCCACCGGATCGTAAAGTTGAAAATCAGGCAGGTATTTAATCACGGGATCATCCCAGGAGAACTTCCCCTCGCTAACCAACAAGCCAATTGCCGTTGCTGTAAACGCTTTACTGTTGGAGGCAATGGCAAATAACGTGTTACCATCCACCCGGTCTCCTTTACCAATCTCCCTTTCTCCAAAACCTTTCCGATAAACCAGTTTTCCATCCTTTACCACCCCAACAGCTACCCCCGGAACACCCCATTGTTCTCGGGCCTGGTCAATATAGTAATCAAGTGCTTTATGAGAAATCTTTTGAGAATAAAGAGGGGTATGAAGGATTAAGGCAACGATAAAGATATTCAAGAAATGCTTAACATGGCGGTTCATGGTTATCCCCTGTCGTTTTAATGTTATATTCTAATGAGTTTTCGGAGATCATTCAAACTATGCCGTGGTGTATTCAGTTTAAGGGATCATGCAGCTTTGTTCATGCGGCTGGTATCCGGAACACTCATTTTCAACCAGCGAGAAAGCCGCTCAAAAACCTGCTGCTGAAGCTCCTCCGGCAAGTCTGAAATCCGTGTTCGATGATTCCCACCCGGTTTAAAAATTGAAAGATTCTCGGACGTGGCATCAAATACCAGAGCTGATGCACTCCAGGGGTCATTTGCTCCATAGATGGTAATAATGTGTTTACCCTGTTGTGATAACCAGCGATGAATTCGGGGCATTAATTGCTTATCAAAGGGTTTCCGTAACTCCGGTTTCAAAAAAACCTCATTGGTGGGCTGCCTGACGGCAGTGAGTAAATCAAACACCGAAGGGGCATTGTACGAGAAATCATAATATCCCAGTTGAGAATAAAATTGATAAAAAGCGGGTTGCAGTCGTTCGTATGCCTGAACAGAATACATTCCGGGGGGTACCACTTTCAGGAGATAGGCTAAAAGGGAGTCGGCTTCCACCGTACTGTCCGGTATGGAATTGCAATCTCCGGAATGCCACTGCCAGAAGGAGAAGGGAAATTCCAGGATGGCATATTCCAACATTTCTTCATCAGGTAGAAAAAATTGGAGATTCTTTTCCCTGCGCTGTTGTTCCAGAAGGGGTAAAATAACATCTCTCTTTGAGAGGAGCGCTCTCTGGAACTCGGTAATCCGTCGGTAACATTCCTCACCCCCCTGCTGGCGAATAAATCGGCTGATCCTGGCATCCTCACGTTCCAGATTCATCGGTGCCACATAGGCAATGGTGGCATCCACATCATCCGGGAAATAATATTTGAAAAATAACGAGGTTTGCCCCCCTTTGCTGATCCCGGTACTCACCCACTTACCCGGATATATTTTCTTAAAAAATTCTACTACCCGATGATGATCATTGGCGGCCTGCTCAACGGTGAGATGTTCCCAATCCAGAGAATCCGGTCGGGAAGTCCCAAAATAGCGATGTTCCACA
>RFIL01000146.1 GCA_003695285.1 Calditrichota bacterium | reverse complement strand
TAGGGTTCACTCAGGGTCCAGATGATGGGTTGACCCTGATGATAATCCCAGCCCCAGGTGCCCAATCCACCGCTCTGAGGATTCCCATGGTAAAACACAATTACGGAAAACGTTTCTCCCTGATTGAGGGGTGTCAACAGAGGGATGTTGATAATATTTCCCCCGTGGGTGTGAGTGACCATTTGACCATCCTGAAAGACCGAATCGACGCTCATGTTGTCAAACAAATCGATTTCCAGATGATCCAGTCCATTTACTCGACTAAATCCGGAGATGGTAACTTCGCCATAAAGTATTTCCGTTGTTGGATATAAATCCAGATTCAGGCGATAACTGGTGATATCAAATTGATTTTGATTGGGGGTGGTAACTTTGTGAAGAAGCGGAAGCTGTTGCTGAAAGCGCTGCTTTTCAAATTCGCGTATTTGTTGGCGAATCTGGGAAATGTTCGGAGGGATTTGAGCAAATAGAGTGAAAACACCTAAAAACATCACCGCAAAAAGGGTAGCTTTAAATGACATCTCAGGCCTCCTTTATTAAGTGAGACGATTGTCTTAAAAACAAAACGGAGCTCATACCCTTTACGATGAAAAATACCGCAAGGATTCATAAAAAGTAAAGTTCATAATGAAAATGATATGGGTAATGGAGACAGGAAGATCAACTCTCTGCGGAACAAGAGTAAAAGGAGGGGGAAACCCGTGGCAGGAATAATAGAATTTTGTTTCTTATTCTTCCACTTGTTAAATTTTAAACAATCAGGTTAGAAAAATATTCCTTTCCACGATCCTGGATTTTTACAAATTGCAACCATCGGAATGGGGAATTGTGAATGGGGAATTGTGAATGGAGAATGATGAATGGAGAATGGAAAATGGTGAATGGAAAATGGTGAATGGCGAATGGGGAATGTCTGAAAAAAATATTTTCGGGATGAGAAAGGATATGAACCAGCGCAATCAAATTGATTTGTTCAAACAAATTACCTTGATTCTAATAGCAATTGTTCCCGTGCTGTATTTGAATCGAGTTGAGCAGGTTTCCTTGAAGGCATTCATTTTAGGTACTGGTTCCTGGGGAATCGGCACAATTCTGAAAATGATCGCTCATCAACTGGTTGTTGTTCGGATGAACGCCCGGAAGTCTCCAGCAATTTTTATCTCCCTGATGAATGGTTTTATATCGGGTTTGTTCGAGTTGTCAGCTTCGCTGGGTGTGATTCTTTTAATCCAACATAAGTTCGCTTTTGATTATAAAGCAATAATTAGTTTTGGTCTGGCAATTGGTTCGTTTGAGAGTATCATAGTGGCGACTCATTCCAGTGATAATCTTCTAAAAGGAACCGCCCTGGAGGAGTCAACAGTAAAAATTTCCCGAAGTTTGGAAAAGATTCAGGGGATGAAGCAGGTAACCTATTGTTACCTCTTACCGGTGTTGGAAAGAATTCTGGCCACGTTCATTCATATCTCTACCCGGGGTTTGATTTTTGTTTCTCTTTTTCGAAAAACTCCCTTTCCGATGATCATTGCTCTGTTGGTTTTTATTATTGCCGATGGGGTACTGGGTTACTATTATAATGTTTCCGGGAAATTATTATCGGATAAAGGCTTTACCCAGGTATATGGTGCTTTGTTTATTTTAACTTTCCTGGTCACAATGATATTTTTTCTTCTCATAACGCCTTATCAGAACGCGGTGTTATAACGACTTACTTCAGCCGGTTATTCTGCATCGAATCCGGTGAATTTCAGGCGGTCCAGAAAATGTCTCCGCCCCATCTGCGGGGAGGGTGATTCCACCAGCGGGGTAAGCTTTTTCACCCGAGGGTCACTAAAATTTCCCCAACTGGACTGATATAAGAGAAGAGTGCTTCGGGAACATTTGGGGATGAAAATAATATCAGAAAGAGTGAATTGAAGATTGAGTGTCAAGGATTTGACAGCGAAATGGCGATCAGGAAGCGGAAAAGTTTTATCCGAAAGAAGGGAAGATTTCCCCGGTTAAATGGAGGGTTGCATCATGAAGGTCAAAAGTTTTTGGATAATTTTTTTAGTAGTGGGAATAGCCCTCTTCCCGGGATGTGAGGAGGACACTTCCCCGCTGAAGCATTCCGAGGGGACCAATCTGGTTCAAAATCCTTCCTTTGAGGAAAATGGTGAGCCTTCTCTGGATAGCTGGTATGTTGAGGATAGCTCTCAAATAACTTTCTCAATGGATACCCCTCCCAATGGGGGTAAATGGTCAATTTTCCTTCATGCAGTTCACTATGGTCCTATGCCAGAATCCCCTGCTTATTACATTCCCCTTTCTCCCGGGAATCACGTAATTAAATTTTCAGTGTATGGAAAATACTTCGCGATTCCTGGTTCTGCCTTACTAATTGTACAACAGGATAGTATCCGGGAAGTCGCATCCGAGTTGGTGATTACCGATAGCGTCTGGACGGAATATGTTACCGTGGATACGGTGTCGCTCTCCGAAGGGGATAGCCTGTATATCCTGTTATATGGTGGGGGTACGGAAGTCATCGATGGGATTACCTATTTTGATTTGGTAAAACTCATCCTTCTGGATGAAGAATGATGCTCCCTCAGGTCAATTCCTCAGGCTTAACAATTTATACTACCCTCTCATATCTGAGGAAGCGAACTTTTTTATTTGCCAATTTCAATTTTATTTGGTTAATTCGGATTTTAGAGAAACTCCCTATTAAGACAACCCCACGAGAGGTAAAAAAATATTATGCTCGAACGAAAATGCCCACAAATTCAAATGACTTAAAGCAAGAGTTTCCTTTCTAAAGAAGTTTGTCTAACCATGCACACCTGAGAACCCCCTTTTGCGACTCTGAAAAGTTCAAAAGGCTCGAAGTCTAAAGCTAAACCCTCGACTCCGAGCCTTTAAAATATCAGCAAGCCTTACAATGCAAATTTCAATCTGGCCTAAAACGTCTGCTCATACAGCGATTGAAAGGTTTTTCTGCCCCAGCTAAAGGCTTCTTCATTAATGGGAATCAACTCGCATTTTTCATGCAGCGCCTGGCGTAGTGCTTCCTGAAACGTTTCCGGTGGGAAGATATCCGTGGCTTCCTGCAAGGCGCCCAGCGCCACGATGTTTTTAACCATCAGTGCACCCAGATCTTTGGCTATCTCCGCAAAGGGCACTCCATAGACACGGATGCTTTCATCCAGTTGGGGTGGCTCAGCGATAACGGAACTATCATAGATAATCACCCCGCCGGGTTGCACCATGGGACCGAATTTGTTTAAACTGGGGGCATTAAAAGCCACCAGAATCTTGGGATTGGGGGCAGCGGGGGAGAGGACTTCTTCCCGAGCAATGTGAACGTCGGCATAGGAGGTTCCGCCGCGGGATTCAGGTCCGTAGCTGGGGATATGGGTGGCATCGAAGCCTTCGTTGATGGCAGCCCGGGTTAAGAGCATGGCGGCGGTTTGAGCACCATCCCCACCAGCACCGGCAAACTTGATAGGAATATCTTCCGGATCCAGATGTTCCGGAAAACCCTTGCTATACCGCGGGGGCGTTTCCTCCGTGGCACCAATCAGGTCCACCACCCTTTGCGGATCATAGTTCGGGGAATTTAAATGCCACCAGGGCTCTCCTTCCACATCCTTGATGACACCCAGCGGATACACTTTGGTCATCTCATTTTTAACCCATTCCTGAGCTTCTTCCGTGCTCATCTTTAGATGAGTAGGGCATTCGGAGAGGACCTCCACAAAACTAAATCCTTTATTCTCCACCTGCAGGCGGATGGCTTTGGTGATCGCCTTTTTGGCTCGATTCCGTTGTTTGTTGTCATAAAGCGCCACCCGTTCCACATACACCGGCCCATCTAATTGCGCAATAATTTCAGCCATCCGGATGGGATCGCCCAGAAATTTGGGCCGTCCTTTAGGTGTCGTCGTGGTTTTCATTCCCGGCAGAGTAGTGGGAGCTAATTGCCCACCGGTCATGGCGTAAATGGCGTTGTTAATAAAAATGACCGATATGGGAATTCCCATCTGGGCTGCCTGGATAATTTCTGCTAATCCAATAGAAGCCAGGTCGCCATCCCCCTGATAGCTGATGACAATCGAGTTGGGATTGGCGGTTTTGTGTCCGATGGCCACGGCAGGTGCCCGACCATGTGCGGCCTGGGTATTGCCTACATCAAAATAGTAGTACAGGAACACACTACATCCCACCGGAGAAATGGCAATGGTGCGATCCTGAATTCCCAGCTCTTCAATGGCTTCTCCCATGTATTTGTGAGCCAATCCATGTCCACAACCGGGACAGTAATGAGTGGTATGGCCTTTCAACCCTTCTCCATGGGCATGTCGTTCAAATTTTCTATAAAATACACTCATGATGTCACCTCCTTTTAACGAGCGTTTTGTGCCGTCGGCATCTGTTAAGCTTGTGGGATTTTTTCAACATCCAACTGCTTCACCTTCTCCACAATTTCTTCTAACTGTGGCAGAACTCCACCAAAATGACGGATATGATGGATTTCCGGCACCTCCACTACCTCTGCATGGCTCAGCGCCAGTCGCAGTTCATCTTCTAATTGACCGTTACTGGCCTCCACCACCAGAATTTTCTCAGTGTGAGGCAGCAGGGGTAATAAATGGTCAATAGGAAAGGGCCACAGGGTAACCGGTCGAAAGAGACCTGCTTTGATTCCCTGGGCTCGTAACTGCTGCACGGCACCTTTTGCCATTCGCGAAGGCGTATTGGATGCCACAATGAGTATGGAGGCATCATCACAGTAGAAAAGGTCGGCACGTTGCTCGTTTTCAATCATCTGCTGATATTTGCGATTAATGTGTACATTGTGTTCTTCCAGATCCGCTTCAACCAGATAAATGGAGTTAATTAAATTCTTACGATGTTTTTCATCTCCGTACACCGCCCATTCCGGGATACCGGGTTTACACATTTT
>RFIL01000145.1 GCA_003695285.1 Calditrichota bacterium | reverse complement strand
ATCCGATGGTGCGCAAACACCACCCTCTCGTTCAACTTCTTTTCGTTGATTATCTCTATCAACCGTTTAAAATAGCCCTTCCGTTCATCATCTGCAGCACTTCCGGTAATAATGAGTTTCACATTCTTATCCGGTAATCGCTCAATCAATTCCAGCGCAGTTTCAATACCCTTGCGTTCCACAATCCGGGTAATTTGAAATAAAGGAATATACCCGTTCCGTACCCCGATATCCTCGAGCAGGGTTTTATTGTACTTATCTTTCACCCCGAAGGGTTTGTCAAAATCCATGACATTGGGAATCAACATAGCATTTATGTTATAACGTTTTTTCAAAAATTCTTTGCTGTAGGTGTTGATAACCACATGGCGAGCATGGGGTATTTGTAACGGAAAAGTCTCCCGAATGATTTCCTGCACTTCCGGAAAGGGGGTGGAGTAGCGGGTTCCGCGTTCCCAGTAGAAATCATGGTCATGGCAAATGATGCGAACACCGGTGGTTTCCACCAGTTTTTTAATCGCCATCCCCATGGTCAAATGGGCTGGGAGGGCAGAAGCATTTTCCGAGATAATGACATCTATCTTGTTCTGCATGACCCACTTAAACATCCGAATGGCCAACGCATCCGACTCCCGGTGCAGATGTTCCAGGAGTTCCGAGGGTTCATCCGGAGGGAAAAAGAAGGCTCGATTTTGTTCCCATTCGCAATTGGGGGAAAAGAAGGAGAGATTGGGGATTAGTGTCTCATGGTCTTCTCCCACGATCGAACGTTTAAAACGCCCGGATAAAATAAATACCTCATGTCCCATCTCCTGGAGCACATCTATCCATTTTTCGGTCTCCAGGGCAACACCATCCACATCTCCGATTCGTCCAATGATAATACCCACTCTCATCTTTCCAAATCCTCTATATTACTTCTTTCATTTCGGTTAATTTTTATAAACGACAAAAGGGATAGAAGATTTATCTATCCCTTAAAAATGTATAGACCTAAATCTTGAAATCTTTAGATAAATACCACGGTCCGTTAAATGTATGAAGCGACATCCGGACTTCAATAATGCAGCTTTACAAAATTAAAAATTTCCTATCCTCTGATAGACATCATTCTGCGATTCCGAAACCTCCTGTAAAACAGGAAACAACCCAACCTCAAACCAGGTTTCTTATATTCGCCGATTGGTACTCAACAACACCTTCTGGAATCTGGCAAAGTTCTCCAGGATGGCACCGGTTCCCAGCACCACACAGCTCAAGGGATCTTCTGCCACGTTCACAGGCAAGCGAGTTTCCTGTTGAATCCGGTCATCCAGTCGTCTTAACAATGCACCTCCTCCGGAAAGGATGATTCCCCGATCCAGTATGTCAGAGGCTAATTCCGGTGGAGTATGTTCCAGCGTCATCTTGATGGTATCCACAATAGTGTGAATCGGTTCGTTGAGGGCTTCTCGAATTTCTACTGAATTTACTTCCACAGTTTTAGGGATGCCATCGACCAGATCTCGTCCTTTAACGGTGGTGGTAATTTCTTCCTCCAGAGGAAGGGCGGAACCAATTTCACATTTCAAATTTTCGGCCGTCTTTTCACCAATGAGGAGGTTATAGTTCTTTTTAAAATATTGCACGATAGCATCGTTCATTTCATCCCCGCCGATGCGGATAGAGGTGTGTTGCACAATGCCGTTTAAAGAAATCACAGCGATTTCCGAGGTACCGCCACCAATGTCGACAATCATATTACCCACCGGTTTATCAATCTCCAGACCAATCCCGATAGCGGAAGCCATGGCCTCTGCCACCAGATACACTTCCCGGGCACCGGCTCGCTCGGCGCTATCTCTGACCGCGCGCTTCTCCACTTCTGTCACACCGGAAGGCACACAGACCACAATCTTGCCGATGCTAACCCGATTGACCTTTGCTTTTTTGATAAACTCCCGAATCATCACCTCGGTGGCTTCAAAGTCGGCAATAACCCCATCTTTTAAAGGTCGAATGGTGATTATATCCCGATGGGTTCGACCCAGCATCTCACGGGCTTCGGCCCCCACTGCCACAATTTTGTTCCCATGTTCTTCAAAGGCTACAATGGAAGGTTCGTTGACAACGATCCCCTTTCCTTTGACATAGATTAAGGTATTTGCAGTACCCAGATCAATTCCGATATCGTTTGAAAAAAAATCAAATAAAGCCATACCCACTCCGTTGGTTAATGTTTAAAATGACGTTTTCCAGTAAACACCATGGACATTTGATGTTCATTGGCTGCCGCTATAACTTCTGCGTCACGGCGAGAACCACCCGGTTGAATCACTGCGGTAATTCCCACCCGAGCCGCTTCATCGATACCATCCCGAAACGGGAAAAAAGCATCGGAAGCCATCACACAGCCTTTTAGATCACGATGTTGTTGTTCAGCTTTCATGGCGGCAATCCGAACCGAATCCACACGTGACATCTGCCCGGCACCCACACCATAGATTTCACAATCTCGTGTGAAAACAATGGCGTTGGATTTCACATGTTTGCAAACCTTCCAGGCAAAGTCCAGCTCTTTCCATTCTTCACTATCCGGCTGTCGTTCCGTAACCACCATCCACTCATCTCGATGTTCCTGTACAGTGTCCTCTTCCTGAAGCAGATAGACACCGCTTAATGATTTCAACTGTAACTCTCCGGATTGTAACTCATCCGGCGACAACGTTAATAGTCGTAAATTTTTTTTGCTCTTTAGAATTTCCAGTGCCTCCGGTTCAAAATCCGGAGCAATAATACACTCAAAGAACACATTGACCATTTCCCGGGCAGTAGAGGTGTCTACCGGCTGGTTGAGTGCCACAATCCCGCCAAAGGCAGAAACCGGGTCGCCGCGCAATGCTTTCTGATAAGCCTCAGTGAGTGAATCACTCAGCGCCGCCCCACAGGGGTTGGTATGTTTGATAATGGCCACAGCCGGTTCTTTGAATTCCAGCACCAGCGAATAAGCGGCATGCACATCCACATAATTGTTAAAAGAGAGCGGTTTCCCCCACAGTTGTTTTAAGTTTGCAAAACCGGAGCAATTCTCCCCATAGGGTTGATAAACAGCTGCAGGTTGATGGGGGTTTTCTCCGTAGCGTAAATCTTCTTTTTTTTGCAGAACCATTGGAAGCGCCTCGGGGAGTTCCTCACCCGCTGTTCCTTCCAGGGAAAAATAGAGATACACCTGACTATCATACCAGGTGGTATATAAGAAAGCTTCCCGGGCATACTCTCTGCTAAACGTTTCCTCAACCTTCCCCTGATGTTCCTTGAGGTGATTGAGGAACGGCTGATATTGGTGGGGATGAAACAGAGGGACCACCTGCTGATAATTCTTCGCGGCTGCGCGAAGCATGGCCGGCCCACCGATATCGATGTATTCAATCGCTTCGGAGAGGGGAAGTCCTTTCTCCACCGCCTCGTTGACAAAAGGATACAGGTTCACCACCACCAATTGAAAGGGTTCGACTCCCAGTTGTTGTAATTCTTCCTGATGTTCCGGAGAGCCCCCGGCCAGAATGGCGGCATGGATTAAGGGATGCAGCGTCTTCACTCTGCCACCCAAAATGGAGGGATACCCGGTAATACTTTCCACCGTGGTCACCGGCACATCATGTCTCCGGAGGTGATCGGCAGTTCCCCCACTGGAGACAATCTCAATGTTCCATTCCTGCAAGGCTTGGGCAAATTCGACCAGCCCATCCTTATTCCAGCAACTGATTAAAACACGCTTAAGGTTAATCATTGTTAAGAGTTCCTATCATCACACGGTTATTCGCAATGGAAAATGGATTTTCCAGGAGCAATTTGAGGGCCTGCGGATAAAGTTGGTGTTCAATTGCCAGAACCTTTTCGGCGATGGCTTCCGGTGATGGACAATCGGAAATATCCACACATTTCTGCAGCACAATGGGGCCGGCATCATATTCCGTATTGACCAGATGCACCGTGACTCCGGAAACTTTGGCTCCGGATGCAAACACCGCCTGATGGACTCGCATACCATACATTCCCTTACCACCGAAAGCCGGCAAAAGAGCGGGATGGATGTTCACAATCCGATTAGCATACGCTTCCACCACGTTGTCCGGAATTTTTTTTAAATAACCCGCCAGAACAATCCAATCCACCCGATGGTGTTGTAAAATCTCCAGCAATTTCTTCCCAAACTCCTCCGGGTTGGGAAACGCTTCCGGTTGTACTACCTCAGCCGGGATACCCTGCTCCCTGGCAAAGGTTAGCGCTCCGGCCTGTTCCTTGTTGGATATTAACACAACCACCCGGGCAGGGATATACCCTGCTTTAATTTGATGATAAATACTTTGAAAGTTGCTCCCTCTTCCTGAAGCAAAAACTGCTATTCTGGTCACTTTCCTGGCCTCAATTTGAAATGCAAATATAACATCAATCCCTAAATGTGTCAAATAAAGAATTAGAGGATAAAGAGAGCGAACATTCTCTGGCAGGAGCAGGAAGCAGAGGAGGTAATGGTTGTATTCAAATTTTTAACCACATTCGCTAAAAAATGAACCACTCTGTTTGGGGAGAGGGATGCTGGAGTTGAAGAACCGAACTTAATCCGACAGTTTTAACATCGCTTCAATTTCTTCCCGAGAATGCCATTTCCCTTGATTAATCCCGGGGCATTCTCCAGCAAGAAGTTTCCAGCGATAGGCGGATTTGAGGTTTTCTTTCCAGAAAGGGAAGGTACGACACTGAAGGGGGCGAACCGGATACACCTGACACCGATTATCCTGAAGAAAGATGCAATCTCCATTTGGCTGAGAAGATAACTCCCAACGATGATCTTTACTACCGGTTACATATTCTTTTAAAAACTCCGCTTCGGAGATCTTTAAAAAATTAGCAATGGCAACAGCTTCTTCTTCGCTAATTTCCACATAGCCCTCATTGTTGGAGCAACAATTCCCACAACCGGTACATTCAAACTGCAATCCGTGTTGATAAAATTTCTCTTTCATAAAATTTAAACAAATCCCGTGATTTTCCTGTATGGGAACACCAGAGTGATCACTTTTCCATTCCCCCATCTGCCAGAACTTACTGGATTAACACCAGCTTTCTGCTTTCCCGAAATGTCCCGTTCTCAACCGTAACAATATACACCCCGCTGGCTCTGTTTTGCAAATCCAAACGATATTGAAAATTACCCTGCTCGGAAAAAGGCCCCAGCACTGTTCTTTCCACCTGCTTACCGGTAGCATCATACAGAGTCAAGACCACCTCACCGGGAATCACCACATTAAATTGCACAACCGATGCCGAATTAGTGGGATTGGGGTATAAGGCCAAATTGATATGGTTGGGAATTGTTCCCTCATCATCATCCGGTGGTGGGGTTGGGGTGGTCGAAAGGATGTCATCCAGCACGTCCAGCATCACCTGAGGATCGTATTCGGAATGGAGATAGCGGATAATTCCGTTCTGGTCAATAATGCAATCCAGTGGGAAAGGGGAAATTCCCTGCACTTTGTAGGTAACCCATACTGAACCATCAGTATCCAGCAATACCGGATAGGTTATTCCAAAGGTTTCGATAAACTCCTGAATTGTGTTAAGATCCTCTCCCCGATTGATACCCAGAATCTGAACCTGGGAAGTATCAAAACTTTCCCCGAAAGTAAATGCCACGTCCGACAACTCCGGACCACACACCGGTCACCAGCTGGCAAAGAACACCAGCATAACCGCTTTACCGGAGTAATCATGTAAACTGTGAGGAGTTCCGTTCACATCGTTGAGAGTAAATTCCGGAGCCGTATCTCCCGGTGAAACTCGGGGAGATCCACCAAACACGAAGACAAACTTCTCTGCCTCGTCGGCATCATTGGTAATAAAAGCCAGTCTGCCGAAGACAGTGCTCTGGCTGTTGGGGGTGAAGGTAGCGACAATTTCCTGAGTTGCTCCTGGAGGAACGATAAAATTGGTTGGTGTCGCCGTCAATTCAGGGCGATTGCTCTGGATATCGCTAACCACCAGATCGCTTTCCCCGAGATTATAAACGGTGAACTCGTGTTCAATGGGAATTTGATCACCCTGGTACCCGAAATCATACACCGTTGGTTTCACATGGATATCCGGCTCAGTGTAATCGGAAAAGGTAAAGGTTTTAAATCGTGCCCAATCGGTTACGAATACCTTATTATTAAAAGCCGCTACTCCCATTGCACGGATAGGAGTATCTTCGGTCGCCAGCAATACCGGATTCTGCGGATTGCTCACATCCACCGCCTCCACCATTTCCCAGGTGGCACTGAAGATCACCCCATTTTCATAAGCCAGATGTTGCACAATCCCAAATCCGCTGTTAAAATTTCCCACCAGCTGGGGGTTGTCCGGGCTACTGACATCAACAATGAAGAAACCGGAGGCACCGGCTGCTATAAAGGCATACCCTTCCGCTACAATGACTTCTTTTACGTTGGCATCAATTGGGAGAGAGCCGATCAATTGAGGGTCTACTGCATTGACTACAGAAAAAATCTTTAACCCACCCAACCCATCGGCTACGTAGAGTTGATTCCCATCGAGATACACATCCCAGGCATTTTCCAACCCGGCAAGGGTTTGGAGATGTACGGGGCCCTGAGGGTTGCTGATGTCAATCACCTCCACACCATCCCCATGAGCGGCAGCATAGGCAATGGTATCCCTGACTGTTATGGCTTCATAGAAATAATTTTCATGTTGGTAATTATTGAGAAGTGTCGGGCTGGTCAAATTGGAAACATCTATAAAGTCCAGACCATCTTTCCGGGCAGCGCCAATCGCCAGATTCCCAACTGCCCAACCATTGTAATATCGTTTGAAGATGTCACCGGGATCATAACGTCCGATGAGCTGCGGATTGCTCATATCCGAGACATCCATAAACAAAAATCCTCCCACCCCCACTATAAAAATCACTTCGCTTCCCGGGGTGTTATCATAAACTTCAGCATCCAATATCTCAGCAAAAAAAGGGAAGCCAATATCTGCCTGTTCCACAAATTCGTCCTGAGCCAGGGCTACCACTAATAACATGAGCCAGAGTATAAAAATTTTTTTGATCACTTAATTTTCCTCATACTGTTGAATGAATCATGCTGCTCACTCATTTCTGCAGGACAAATTTTCCTACTTCCTGATGATTTCCCGCTGCCAGAGAAAATATATATACCCCGCTGGAAAATCCATTCATTTCCAGTGCTATTTCCCGGAGTCCGCTCTGATAATATTGCTTTTCTTTTTTGACCATGCTTCCGGTGATATCATATAGGGTAAAAGTAAATTGGCCCGGTTTATTTACCTGAAATTGGATGCGAACCGAGCTGTTGAAAGGATTGGGGTAGGGTCCGAGAAGTTCAAACGTCCGGGAAGTTATAAGCGGCTCCTCGGAGCCGGAAATGGCGGTTAAATTCAACAAGCTATCAATCATTTGGACAAACAGGGGAATATTAAATCCTTCTTCCACAAATTCGATGGTACCCTGAGCATTTACCAACACATTTGCCGGGAAAAACACAAATCCGTATTCACTAAAAAATGAACCATCAACATCCCTCAGGATGGGGTAAGTAATTCCGGTTAAGTCCACAAAATTGCGAATCTGGAAGATAGAATCCGCCACGCTGATCCCAACCACCATCACATTCTGCCCCTGAAATGCCTGCCAGATTTCCGATTCTACCTGTGGGGCTTCCTGCTGGCAGGGAATACACCAGGAGGCAAAAAAATTAAACAGAATAATGTTGCCGCTAAAATCATCAAGTTGAAAGTAGACCCCATTCGTGTCCGGTAAGTTAAAATTCAATGCGGAATCCCCCACTGAAGGCTGAGCCATGGAGGTATTTGTCAACAGGATACTAATGATGAGAAGATGGAAAAGAAACGCTTTCATGTGAAGGCCTGATATTTAGGTGTTACAATCTTCGGTCCCCGGAACAGAGTATTTCATGGAACATCTAAACTTATTTTTCTCCCGGGAGAGTTACTGTAAGCCAAGATACGAAATTGAGAAAGTGCTAATAAGGATTACTCGGGGCTTTTCGGGCTAGATAGGAGTTATCTTCCAGATATCTTATAAATAAAAAAAAGAAACCGCACGCAGGGGGGATATCGCATGCGGTTTCTCTTGGGTTGAGGAGGGAACGCAAAACTTAATTCATGGAATGTATATGCCGCATTAAACGGGCTTTTTTATTGGCTCCACGGTTTTT
>RFIL01000587.1 GCA_003695285.1 Calditrichota bacterium | reverse complement strand
GGAGCAAGCGCAGCAAACTGTTGGGTCTGTTCCGGGTCGGGATAATCACACTTAAAGTAACGTTGCTGATTTTCGCCATTGTTTTAAATTCCCAATTGGTAACAGGAAATAAGAAGTCCCCTGCTCATTTACTCATCCGATTCATGGCGGATTCATAGAGAGATTGATAAGCGTTGACAGTCCACTGAAGATTATGCTTTTTTGCCCAGTTAAAGCCGTTCATTAAGAGGGTGTTATATCTTTCCGGAGATTGAATTACTGCCAATACTTTTTGAGCCAGACCTTCCGCATCTTTTCTCTCCACTGAAATAGCGGCATATTCGTCCAGATCGGCGATTAATCCTACCCGGGTTCCGCATACGAGTGTACCGCTGGCAGCGGCTTCGGATACTACCACCGCCTGACCTTCGTGCAGGGAAGTATGCAAGAGAAAATGTGCCCACCGGTAGTGAGTGGGTAGTTCCTCATGAGGGAGTTTCCCATAGAATGTGACACTCTCCCCAATTTCCAATTCCTGAGCCAGTCGATGAAGAGCTCCCTCCAGATAATCCGGGCCAATGATGCGAAGCCGCGCCTGAACTCGCTTTCGAATCAACGCAAATGCCCGCAACAGGGTGAATTGATCTTTTACCTCGGTAAGATTGGCTACATGGAGGAAATGAAAGGGCTCCTGAAAAGGTGGGGTGTGAAAGGAAAATTTCCGTTCATCGGCGCCGAATGGAATAATGTGCAGGTTCGGTCGCTGAAGGCCGAGTTGTTCCAATGCCTGCCTTTGGAATTGGGTTAACAGAATAAGAATTGAGGCATGTCGACATACCCACAGGGTTAACAGCCGGTGACGAAGGGTTAAGAGATTCCCGTATCCGATCTCCGGAATTGCTGCGGTCTCTCCCCCCAGGAGGGTCACCAGAGAGGGGATGGACCATCTCTTCCCCAGTAAGACCGCCAACAACCCGGAGGGCAACCCCCAGAATCCGTGTATGAGATGGTAGGGAGTTTTCTGATGATCCCGTTTAATCGCATCCATCATACTTTTGATCAATAAAGGAAAAGGGAGGTTGTTTCTGGTTAATGGGGCTTTGATGATCATGTTTTCTGTATTTACTTCTCCTCCGGATTCACCCAAAGGGGAAATGGAATAAACAGTTATCCGGTATCGGGCTGAAAGTCGCACCAAAACCTCATGGAGAAAAGGGATGGTGAAGGGGGAGTCTTTTTCTCCCATACCCCCCGGAACAATGATCGCCACTCGCTTCACCGGGTTAAAAGTTCCTTCTGGTTTTTTTGAAGCAATGCACGAGCCTGATGATATACCAATTCAGGGGTGTAGCGGGAAAGGCAATGAACATCTCCGTAACGACACTCGGCTTCCATGCACTCGCCACAGGGGAGGTCGGAGGAATTCAGGCAGAGGGAATTTTCTCCCTGAGGTGCGGACCAATCACTTCGGCTGGAGCCAAAAAGGGCAAGGGTGGGTGTGCCAACCACCCAGGCCATGTGCATTAATCCGGAATCTTCGCTGAGGACTAAGGTGGCTTTTTGCAATACTCCCATGGCTTCCGAAGGTGTGGTTTTTCCGACCAGATTGATGAAAGATTCGTTTAGGCTCCGTTGTATGATGGTGGCCTTTGGGGCAAGTGAGGATGTTCCCAACGCAACAAATTGAGTCTCAGGGTTCACAGCTTTCTGCCAAAGTTTTGCAAAGTGGATATAGTTCTCCAGGGGCCAGTTCCGGGAAGGAAAATATCCAGCCGGATTTAAAACCACCAGAGGAGAATGTTTCCTCCACCCATTCTTGTAAAGCAGATTCAGGATACCAGGATTTTTCTTTAAAGAGAGTGGTTCAAATTCCACCTCCCCAATACCCACAGCGTTAATGGTCGATCGTGTACGCTCGGCTGCTGAGATTGGAGAGGTACGATCAAACTCGCTCCAGGCGGATGGCGTGAGCACTTTTCGAATCCAGCGGCTGAGCGGATTTGCCTGTAAATCGATGACTACATCGTAATGGTGTGAAAATAATTGTGGCAACAGAGCCAGGGCAGAAAAATTCTGTAGTTTAAAATTTCTACCCCCGCCTATGGAATACACTTTTTGAAATACTGGAAGACTCCGGGGGATGTCATCGGTCTCTTTTCGGGTGAGAAAGTCGAGTCGGGTTCCCGGTAATCGTCGCTGTAGTGTCTGCAAGTAAGGAAGTGTGATGACCACATCTCCCAATGCTTGTAAGCGAATGGCTAATATCCGTCTGGGAGCTTCCTGTCTTTTCCACTCGACTTTTTTAATCACACTTTCCATCATTTATAACCGATATATAACAGGTTCATTTTCTTATGCCCACGAAGAGTGGCTATAAAATTTGAGAGGAAGTTCCATTTGGAGTTTGGTCGGAGGGTAACTGCCTGACAAAACCGAGTATGGAATCCAAAATGTTCGACGAGTGTTGCAAGGGTAAGCTGATTCCAGCTCCAGAGATGTTGACCGCTATGGAACATACATCCACACTCCGGGCAGATGACCTCACCAGCCCGGAGATTTTCTTCATTGGGAGTGGT
>RFIL01000586.1 GCA_003695285.1 Calditrichota bacterium | reverse complement strand
TGTGATTGATACTGAATAGTAACCTAAAGATAAAGAAAAGGTAGAATGGCGCTTATAAAATTTGTCCGGAAAATTCTGACTGTTAACCGTAGTGTCGGTTGGTTTTTGGCTCAACCTGTCTTGTGGCTTTTCCTCTTTTCCTATGGGTCTCTGAATGCCCAGTTTTTTGATGCCAATCATCCCGAATTAGTCTGGCAGACGATTGAAACCGAACATTTTCTGGTGCATTATCACCAGGGAACGGAAAGAACCGCTCAGTTGGTTGCCGAAATTGCCGAAGAAGTTTATCCGTCCATCACAGGGCTTTATGATTATGCCCCCAAAGAAAAAGTAGAGTTTGTCATCCGGGATACCGAGGATTATGCCAACGGAGCAGCCTATTTTTTTGATAACAAGGTGGAAATCTGGGCAGAAAACCTGGATTACATTCTCCGCGGTACCCACCAATGGTTGCGGGATGTAGTAACACATGAATTCACCCATATTATCTCCCTTCAAAAAGCGCTCAAATTCGGGCGTCATATTCCGGCAGGGTGGTTTCAGTTATTTGGATATGAAGAAGAGCGCCGCCCCGATGTGGTGCGCGGATTTCCCAACGTGCTGGTCTCCTACCCCATTTCCGGGATTACCATTCCGGTCTGGTTTGCGGAAGGTGTCTCCCAGTTTCAAACCCCTACCCATCGCTACGATTATCGTGATTCCCATCGGGAGATGATCCTGCGGGATAGGGTCATTACCGGAAATTTGCTGGATTTTAAAGAGATGGGAGCTTTCGGGAAAAACAGTATCGGAAATGAATCCGCCTACAACCAGGGATTTGCTTTTGTTCGCTTTCTGGCTCAGCAATTCGGTGATACCGTTGTTGCTCACCTGGCTGCAGCCAGTCGTAATCCGTTAACCCTCACCTTTGACCAGGCTATTAAAAGAGCCACCGGCGTGAGTGCGGAAAAACTCTATCAACAGTGGAAAAACCATCTGGAAAAAACGTACGATGAGCGTTTGTCAATTATCCGGGAACACCAGATCAGCGGTACCCCCTTTGCCGATAAAGGGATCGGTAATTTATATCCCGTTGTTTCACCGGATGGAAAATCCATCGCCTATACTTCCACCGGAGATGGTGATTATTTATCCCAGAATCAACTGATTGTTGAAAATCTGGAAAATGGGGAGAAAAAAACAATAGCCTCTCGCATCGCCGGTTCAATCACCTGGTCTCCCGATGGCCGCTATCTGGCCTATTCCAAACCTACCCCGGAAACCGGTACCGGGAGTCTTTACAATGATATCTACATTTATGATTTATCGGGAGAAAAGGAATATCGAATTACCCGTTCCCTCCGCGCCAGACACCCGGACTGGTCTCACGATGGAAAAAGACTGGTCTTTGTGGTTCAGAGCGATGGTTTAACCAATCTCTTTCTATTGAACATTGACAATGTGAAAACACTTATCGAGCAAGATACTTTTACCCCCGGCTATTATCACCTTGATCAACACACCATTCAACTGGATAAATCCATCGAATCTCATAAAAATTGGCACCATCATTACCGCAAGTTTGGATTCAAGGGCACAGGGTTAATCCAGATAACCCATTTCCTGAACGGGAGACAGGTTTATCATCCCCGATGGGCGCCGGGAGATGAGTACATCGTTTTCGACACCTCCACCAAATTCGGAAGGGATATCGCTCGTATTGCTCCAAGCGGAGAACATTTCTCTTTTATCCTGAACAGCCGCTGTGATGAGCGATATCCGACCTTTCATCCGGTTACCGGGGAGTTGTTATATTCCTGCGATGAAACCGGCATTTTCAACATCTATAGCCTGAATTTGGATACCGGAGAGAGGAAGGCATTAACCAACGTCACCGGTGGTGCATTTATGGCGACGATGTCTCCCTCCGGTTCTTTATTCTATTCAAATTACATCCATCAAGGCTATCGTATTTACCGCATAGATCACCCTCAACCCATTGCCAATGAGAACCTGACCTATATTCCGGATTATCCAAACCTCATTCCCGAGCTCAGTGAGTTAACCTCTCCGAACCCGGGAAAACCGGCCCGTCCTTATCAGAATCGTTTTTCAGGAATTTCTTTTATGCCACGCCTCCTGGTAGACTATCGTACCGTAAAGCCGGGTTTTTATGTTTACACCAATGAGATGCTCAACAAAATGTTTTTCTTCGGTGGAATGGATGTAAATCGTCAGAAGGATTATGACCTTTTCGGGATTTTTGAGTTCAACCTCTGGCGACCAACGCTGTTCATTGAAGTGTTTAATCAATCGGCAAACATCACGGATGTAGCCACCCTGGAAGGGTATAATGTTCAGCCTGAGATCGATGTCAATTTCAATTTGCTGGAAGCCAATGTGGGACTCCGTGGAAAATTTCTCCCCGGAAAGTTGAGCGAACTTTTCCAGAGCCGATTGGCTTACACTTATAGCTGGTATCGGGCACGTATTAAATCCTTCTCATTTGTCGATCCGGCCAGTAATCAGCTATTTGAATTTGCCCCGCTCCGATATACTTACCTGCGCGGTCATTCGCTTTCCCTTCTACTTAAACATGAGCACCTCTTTCAGGATACCGATGTAGCTATTAATCCTCGAAGGGGGCGATATGTCAGTATCAAACTGCAGCGGGAATGGAATCGGTTTCTGGATGATTTTGCTTCGGATCGGGTCATCAGCATCGAAAAGTTTAAGAAATACTATTTTAATCGGGTAGAGGTAAACTGGGAAGAATATCTGACGGTTCCATCCACCAATCGTCATACCCTTTCCCTGCAACTCAGAGGAGGGTTGATAGATACACCGGTCGATAGTTTTTTTCATTTTTTTGCCGGTGGGCTGGTGGGGTTAAAAGGCTATCCTTTTTACAGCATCGAAGGACGAAAACTGCTGATGGGCTCCCTCACCTATCGTTTTCCGCTGTGGAGAAAAATAAATCAACAGTTTTTAAATATATATTTTGATAAATTATACCTCGGCGGATTTGTACAATACGGCAATGCCTGGTCCAGAGGGGGAATCGAACCTTCAAATTTTCTCTCGGATGTTGGTGTTCAATTACGACTGGATACATTCTCATGGTATTTTTTCCCGACACGCATTTTCTTTGAGGCAGCTTATCCTTTGCAGGAACATGTAAATCAGGGGGTTCGATATCCACAGGAATGGAAATTTTATTTTGGAGTATTATTTGATTTTAACTTAAGATTGGAAAATAGATTTCGGAAGATTTAAGATTGGGGTATCAGAATGAAATCCACATCCATCTTTACTGTACTGTTGTTAAGCACACTCGTCGTCTGGTCACAGGAAAGCTCTTTTCCGGAAATGACCGATGACGTAGCGGTGAATCGATATCGATTGCATCAATATGTGCAGGAAAACTTGAATGAGCAAATAACCGATGAAGAGGTGGCTTCGGCCCCGGGTAAAAAATCTGTTGGGAAAGCGGTGGTCATGTCGGCTGTTCTTCCCGGCGCCGGACAGGTTTATGCCAAATCCTTTTTAAAAGGGCTGCTCTTTTTCGCAGCGGAAGCCACTGCCTGGACTATTAACATCGCCTACAATCAAAAGGGGGATGATAAAACCCGGGAACATCGACAGTTCGTGGATGAACACTGGAGTGAGCAACGCTACTGGTCCTATGTGTATTATCGGCTGCAGAACGTGGAGGGGCTGGATTTACCCAGCTTCACCCTGGATACTTCTGACCCCAACAAACCGATTATTATTAACTGGCAGGAAGCAGAGCAAATTCTGGATCAATATGACGAGAGTCAGTATTTAACCGGATTTACTCATCAATTGCCCGCCACCAAAACACAGCAATATTATGAGATGGTGGGAAAATATCCGGTACAGTTTGGCAACGCCTGGGATGATGCCAGTTTTACCGAGCAATATGATGGTTACGCAGGGAAGATTACCCCTCA
>RFIL01000585.1 GCA_003695285.1 Calditrichota bacterium | reverse complement strand
CTATGATACCGGGGATTGGGCATACGACGTGTATGTTTCCGGCAGCCAGGCCTATGTGGCCGATGGGGAGGCTGGTCTTCGGATCATCGATGTGAACGATCCTTCGGCCCCGGTGGAGGTGGGCTTCTATGATACCGGGGGTGAGGCATGGGGCGTGTATGTTTCCGGCAACCTGGCCTATGTAGCCGATGTGGAGGATGGTCTCTACATCATCCGCAACGACCTGATTACGGGCATTTCTGAAGAGGAGCAAACGTTGCCCCAGGCCTTCGTGCTAAAGCAGAACTACCCCAACCCTTTTAATCCGGTTACGACCATTGAATTCTCACTTCCTCACGCTTCACGTATCACGCTTTACGTTTATGATGTGGCAGGTCGAAAGGTGAAAACTCTGGTAAACGGTAATCTTCCGGCAGGCAACCATACTGTAAAATGGGACGGCACCAACGACGCCGGGCAGCCGGTGGCCGGCGGGGTGTATCTCTACCGAATTCAGGCGGATCGGATTGTTCAGGTGCGCAAGATGCTGTTGATGAAGTGAAATTGATGTTTTCATAACCAATCATGTCCTGACAATTGTAAAGGTGTAAGACCATATTAATAAATTTTTGGGCATTCAAAAAACTGGAGGACAGGGCGATGAAGCGCATTTACGCAATTTTCTCAGTATTGTTAATAACAGGACTCTTAATCGAGTTGGGTGCCCAGGAGAAGCTTGGAACACCACACCAGCCTTTAAAGAAAAAGCTTATAACAACTTGCTCGCCAGAGCTATTGGAAAACTTTGTCGAACCGGAAGGGCTACAACCTCTAAGTCACCTGAACATAGACATGTCAAATTTAAACCACACTCAAATAACGGAACCGGTACATTTTCCTTATCAGAATCCTAATTATTTCTATAGTGAGTCTTCTCCGGTCATTTTAGCCAATGGAAACATTTTAATGGTCTGGGCAAGTCAAGACACTATTTATGGTTCACAAAGTTTAGATGGAGGATTAACCTGGAATCCCCAAACCGTAATTAACAGTGGAGTATATGCACAATATTTATCAACGTTAAAAACAAATACCGGACGGGTTTTGGTGGTTTGGAGAGGAGGCCAGGGATTAGAAATGATTTATTCTGACGATAATGGATTTAGCTGGTCTTCCTCCACAAACATTACTTTTAATTCCAGCGACCGAAGGAATAGCCTTTCTCAAACTCAAGACGGAACAATATGGCTTTTCTATAGTCGATATGAATCTACCACTGGTTTTGATATTTTTTACCGAACCAGCAATGACGATGGAATTACCTGGAGTTCCGAACAGATATTCGCCCAATCGTCATCTGATGAAGTTAATGGAACCGTTGTTTCCGGGTTCGGTAATACTTTAATAGCAGTTTATGATGATGATTCAAGTGGAAATTACAATATATATTTACGTACCAGTAATGATGGCGGTGTCACCTGGTCAGCATCGGTTCCTGTTCTCAATTCAACTTATCACGAGTATCGCCCCAGATTATTACGACGAACGGACGGCGTTCTGTGGTTGATATATCAATTTTATCAACCTCCTCCCAGCTTCCTCAATTTTATTCAAAGTGATCTGTATTATATCCAGAGTTATGATGGGGGAAACACCTGGACAACCCCTGTTCAATTTACGCATTACGTTGGACAGGACGGAAATTACAATGTTGACTTATTAAATAATCAACCATTTGTTTCATTTTCCTCCGGGCGGTGGGCGCCTTATATTACTTATTATTGGCACTTTTGGTATGGTATCATTGGTATCACCCAGGATACAAACCCACCACCGGTAGTGCTTAGCAGTAATATCTCAGGACTCCCCACTCAAAATGAAGTTATTACCATACAAGCTTATGTGGATGACGAAAGCGGAATAGCTAACGTTCAATTGTCTTATAAAGTAAACGGAAATCCATTTGGTCCCATCCAAATGTATGATGACGGAATGCACAATGATGAAAATGCCGGGGATAATATTTGGGCGACTTACATTGGGCCTTTTCAATTGAGTGATCATATTACATATTCATCAATAGTTACCGATATATCAGCCAATATAATAGATGTACAATTGGGTACTTTCGAGATCATCCCTATTCATCATGTTGGCAATTTGATACTTTCATTAAGAGAGACCTCAGAAATAGGAGACCCGTCTGGAAGGGAATACAGTGCTTATTGGCCAAGACAGAATGGAAATACATATCTCTACGATGGGGGGCTATGGATTGGTACCCAGATTCAGGGAGATAGCCGGGTAATGAATTATCACTATTTTCCGGAAGATTGGAAACAGACGTCGGGTTCCATAACCACTATTTCTCCAGGATTATCGGATCAGGATATTCGTATGTGGTATGACGACCAATTTGCTAGCACCCCACCGATAGGTTTGCAAGTGCACCAAAAAAGTTATCAATGGTCAGATTCTACCCGTGATGATTTTGTTATTATCACTTACACTATTTACAATACTGGTATTAATGGAAATTTAACTGATTTGTTTGTAGCGGTATGGTTAGACCCGGATGTTTTCAATTATTATGATGACTTAGGCGGGTATGATAATCAACGGGGCCTAATATATATGTATGACAGCCAAGGAAATCCCGGGGGATACATTGGTCTTAAATTATTGGGTTCCGGGAACACTCCACATACAGCTACAATCTATGGGGCACCGTTACCATTTAATGACACGGAAAGGTATCAGTATATGACCAGCGGGTTTCCCCCAATTCCAACGGACCCGGCAGATTATCGGTTATTGCTTACCGCTCAACCTTTTAATCTGACAGTAGGGGATTCCCAAACGGTGGCTTTTGGGATAGTAATGGGGGATGGATTGGCGGATTTACAGGCAAATGCTGACACTATGGAGGCTGTTTATAACGGAGTTCTTGTTGGGATTGAACAAGAAAAAATTCAGACTCTACCGAAACAATTTTCTTTGAGGCAAAATTACCCGAACCCTTTCAACCCGGTGACCAATGTGGAATTCGGTTTGCCCCATGGGGAATGGGTGACCTTGAAAGTGTATGATCTGCTGGGGCGGGAGGTGAAGACGCTGGTCAACCGGCGCCTGTCGGCAGGGTATCACACCGTGCAGTGGGACGGCACCAACGACGCCGGGCAGCCGGTAGCCAGCGGGGTGTATCTCTACCGGCTGACCGTCGGGCAGGCCAGCCTGTCAAATGTGCAAACCCGGAAGATGGTGCTGTTGAGATAGTAGGCACTTATTTCATCCCAGAAGATCGACGCCAGAGCATCTTACGCTTGTGATTGAAAAAGAACTGTTAAACCGGGTACCTAAACCTCATTAGTAAAGGTGCCCGGTTTATTGAATTGGTACAGATATCGGGAATATTACTGTTGTAAATGGTATGGCATTTGAGTTAACTTAAAAAGGTTGTATATTTTCAGCAATTTGAGTTTTCAAAATTAGGGGGATAGCATGTATTCAATCCGTCAATTTTTTGTTAAATATATTTTATTGCTGTCCATCCTGTTAGGATTTCCATCTATTAACGGAGGCCTCATTGCTCAGGAAGGAATTGGATTCACGAACTTTGACTTGAGTAAGGAATTAAGCGAAGAAGCCAGAAGAAAATTGGATCATTGGTTAATTTTCCCTATTATTGAAGCCAAACGGTATCTGCAAACTCCCAAAAGTGCGGCAGATCGGGAAAGGCTTAATAAGCAGCTCGATAACTTTGCCTCTGTTATTGCAATTGACCTGAAAGAATCTGAACCAGCAGTAGATGTTCTTATAAAAACAAGGAATAGTCAGGCATTAAGGTACAACAAAAAACTCAATATTATCGGAGTCCACAAAGGTAAAGATGGCAATTTCGTAACCGCAAGAGTTAAACTTGCAGACCTGGAGGATATTGCTCTGGATAAAGATGTGATATTTATTGAAGCGGCTCGAAATCTGTATCCTTTACTTGACGACAGTGTGCCCGATATTAATGCCGATGATGTTTGGGGAGGAAATGTTAACTATCCAATTGCTGACTCGATCACCGGAAAAGGCGTTTATGTGGGTATCATCGAGTTTGAATTACCAAGATGGTCTCATGTAACATTTAGAGATAGATTTGGAAACACCCGTTTCAGGAAATTGCGAGTATTAGACAGTAATAACCAACCCATAATTTACGATGATCCGTCTCGATTCCCCCCCCCAAGTATTAATAATCTCGCTCATCATGCTACTCATGTTGCAGGTATCGCTGCAGGTAGAGGCAACAATGGCCAACATAGAGGGGTTGCTTATGAGGCAGATTTGCTATGGTCGGGCCTCAGAAATCTGGGCGATGTCAATGGAACTACTGGAAACACAAATGATTACTTAGAAGCGTTACAATGGATGATAGATGAAGCTACGGCGGCTGGAAAACCCCTGGTTGTTAATGCGAGTTTGGGCGCATTAGTTCCACATCCACATGATGGTTCTACGTTATTTGAACAAGCGATAAACAGCAAAATTACCGAAAATAAAATTTTAGTACAAGCAGCCGGAAATTTTGGCTATGGTACACTTACTTCACAGTATAACTTTCATTATAGGGGAGTTGTACCGGATAATGGAAATACAATCATGATCAATGCAGGGATTCCTTTCTTACAATATTCGAACAACGAATTGGAAATTGAAATCTGGTATGATGGGAATTTGGCATTCGATGTCAGGGTTGCAGATGAAAATAATTTCTGGAGCGATTGGGTTAGTTTTGGTAGTGGTCTCACGGCAATTTTGGATCCTAACGATGATGATTATGTATTAATTTATAACAACGGACAATCCAGTTATACTACCGGGAATAATGATAATGTCATCTTTCTTGTCTTTCAGAGTGGTAACAACCTGATAGATGAAGGAGTATATCACATTGAACTGAGGGCTACCAATAATGGCCCCGGTGGATCGTTTGATGTTTATAGTTCTTATCCAACTGGGGGAGAACCTTACCGACATGGTTTTGTCCATTTGTATAATGGAGATCATTTCCAGACAATTGCTGTCCCCGGTTATGCCCAAAGTGCAATTACCGTCGTTGCACATGGTAAAGAAATTTACAACAATGATATTGCTTATTATAGCAGTAGGGGACCATCCCGGACTGATGACAATAACACGGTCAGTAAACCTGATATTGCAGCACCTGGTGGCAATGCTCCTCAGGCTTCGGCACAATGGATTCAATCAGCTGTCGCTAGTGATGATGTTTCTTTCGGTTATTTTCAAGGTACCAGTCAAGCAGCCCCGCACGTAACCGGAGCAATTGCATTGCTATTACAAAAATTCCCAGGTTTGACCGCTAACGATGTAAAAATGATCCTGCAAAATTCCGCCGGACCTTTACCCAATGGACACTGGCAAGGCGATGGCACATTGACGATAGAAGACAGAAAATATTGGGGTGCGGGTAGATTAGATATATTGGCTGCGTACGAGTATATGGTGGGGTTTGTCTATGGGCAAACATTTGTGTATCGGAATAAATTTCAAAATGTGTTTCACAGTCATCCCAATAATCTCACCGGAATTCCAATTGAACCGGTGGTTGAATTTGTAACGGGGTTCTATAAGCAAAAAATGACCAATGGCGGCATTGTGTACCGAACCGTGGATACGGATGCTTACTGGATGGGAGAAGGTATCTGGGATTATTGGGTATATGATTTAAATGGCTTAATTAGCACTCCTTTAATTGGATATCCTGCTTCCAGCGAATATGATTGGGGCGGCCTGGCCCGGGTAGATTTTACCAACGGTTATATTGTTTGGGATCCCAATACCCAGACCGCCAGCCATGTAGTATATGATAGTATACCGCCGTCCACCATTACCGATTTGCAGGGTGTTGGCAGTAGTACTACTTCTATTACTATTCAATGGACTGCTCCTGGAGACGATGGAAATGTAGGAACGGCGGCAAAATATCATATTGATTACCGAACCGGAAGCCCGCCTACAAACAACAACTTCCAATCGATAATTACGCTTAACAATCCTCAGCCTGCGGGTTCACCGGAGAGCTATACCATCACCGGATTGGCACCCAGCACTTATTACTATATCGCCATCAAAGCGGAAGACGATGCAGGACTTTTGTCCGACATTTCCAATGTGATTCATGTAAATACTACCGGAACCACAACGATTGATAGCGTGGCTTATGTAAGCGGCGCAATTACGAGCAATACTACTTGGGGACCGAGCAATATCTTATATGTGGTTAATGGAGGCTTAACAGTCGCACCGGGAGTTACGTTAACCATTCAACCGGGTGTAATTGTTAAAATGGCCGGAAGTTACATCATGGTTCAGGGCACTTTGATTGCGGACGGTGATCCCGATAATAGGATAATTTTCACTTCTATTAAGGATGACAGTTATGGAGGGGATACGAATGGTGATGGGAGTTCCAGTGTTCCTGGGCCGGGGGATTGGTATTCGTTG
>RFIL01000020.1 GCA_003695285.1 Calditrichota bacterium | reverse complement strand
GTTTCGCCCACAGCGCGACCCAATCCCAACATCACAGCAGCAAAGATTCCACCAGCTGCAGCCGGTATCACGACCCGTCTGACCGTCTGCCAGCGGGAAGCTCCTAGCGCCAGAGAGGCGGATGTCAAAGCATCGGGAACATTGCTAAGGGCATCCTCGGCAACGGTAAAAATGATAGGAATTACGGCAAAACCCAACGCAAACCCCACCACAAAGCTATTTCGTGTTTCATAAACAACATTAAGGTTACTATATAGCCATTGTTGAAAATTGCCTTTGAAGAGGTGTAGTTCGAAATATTTTCCGGTAAATTTGGCGATCATGTATGTCATGATAAAAATAATCAGGGCAAAGACAATTTCTATCCCGGCTGGTCTGTTCAGACGGCGTTGTTCGGGTAGAAAGTTCCATGCCTTTAAACCTATCCAGAATACCACAGGCAAAAGTATCAGGAATGCAAAAAGGGTCATCAGATGTTCTTCAAAGACGGTAGAGAAGTATAAACCAGCCAAAAATCCAATCACCACCGAAGGAATGGCCGCCATGATTTCAATAGTGGGTTTGATAACTCGAACCAATCGTTTGGGAGCAAATTGGGATACGTAGATTGCCCCCAGTAAGGCTATAGGGACAGAAAACAACATGGCATAAAAAGTCCCCTTGAGAGTTCCGAAGATAAGAGGAACCAGACTGAGTTTGGGTTCAAATTCATCGCTTCCCCCGGTGGATTGCCAGACAAATTCCGGTCCGGGATATCCTTCATACCAGACCTTCCCAAAAAGAGATTTGGGAGTGGTTTCCGGGTGGGGATTGTCCAGTCGAAACACACTAAATTGATGGTGATTGTTTAGAATGATAATGCCATTCGATTTGGGGGCGAAAGCAGCGGCAGATACCGGTGCATCAGCCGGTTTAAATTTTATCTCCGTTCTTCCAGTGGTGGAGTAATGCAATCGTATTCCGCCATTAGCGTCAGTCGTTAAAAAATTTCGATTTCTGGGAGAAGGGGTAATAGATGTAATCGCAGCCGGGTGGGAATCAAAAGTATGAATTTTTCGAAATTCGAAATTGTTTCCCGTGGTCCGAACCGGAAACCAGCTTTCTACTCCACCGTCAGCAAGTCCAACAACCGCGGTTTGATTACCCAGTAAAAATTCCAGGGAAGTCACCGGGACATTCCGTTTCACAATCCAGCTGTTTTTAAAGCTCACCTCTTCAGGATCGGAAATGTCAAACCAGAAAATTTCACTACTTTGGGTAGCAGCGAGGAGGTGATACCCATCGTGGCTCATGGCAACCTCGGTAAATGTAGCGTCACCAACTTCATCAGTTAAGTCAAATTCAGTTGTTTCATCATAATCCGGATTGTACACCCGTAGATGGAGCTGCTGTTGATGATTAACCCAGGCCCAATATTTGACACCATCCTCATTTTCCGTATAGGCCAACAATTCAGTATGATTGGGAATGGTATCATTAGAAGATAACTCCCAGATATCTTCAATGGATAGTTCAGGAGAAATCACTCGTTTGGTGCCCGAATAATCATACAGAAACTTAATTTCAAAGGTGACAACTTTGCCATTCGAGGTGCCAATTGAATAGAGATGTTTGTGAATATTCCCCTGAGAAACTGCCAGAATCTTTTCTGAGGAATCCAGAGGAAGAGTCTCCTCTTTTACCAGTTCCCCATCGGAGATTTTGTAAAATTTTAGATGCCCATGCACATCAAGTGCAAAGAAGAGTTCCAGATAGTCATCACTCCCCGTAAGGAGATGAGTGGCATCCGTATTGGGTGCTGGAATGGTTAACAATTCTGAAATACTGGCATCTTTTCCAAGAGGAAGGCTTTGATACAATAAAAATAGAAAAATCGCAAGAATACTTACGATCACGGCATATCCAGCCATACTTATCAAGCGAGCAGCCAGGTGGTCTTTCCGATATAATTGCTGGTAATATTTATCCCTGTCCAGGGATGGCTGCTTTACTTTAATCTCATTTTCAACTTTCATAGTGCTTGAATGTTATTTTTGTTCTTATTGAAAACATATCAAACTCCGAAGCATCTTTCATCTCCGGAGTTTGATACAAGGTACCAATTTACAGGTTTCAGTCTAGTTTTTTCAACTCTTCCATCACAACTTCGTACGGAAGAGGTAAATATCCATCTTTGATAACAATTTGCTGCCCTTCATAGCTCAAGACGAATTTCAGGAATTCCTTTACCATGGGATCGAGGGGTTTGTTGGGTGCTTTGGCAATGTAGATAAACAGATACCGGGATATGGGATATTTTTTACTGAGCACGTTTTCATAACTACCATCATAACAGGGAGCCCCTTCCTTTTTCGCCAGGGCCAGAGCTTTTACTCCAGAAGTTTTATAACCAATGCCACTATAACCGATGGCAAATTTATCTTCGGTAACCCCCTGCACCACGGAGGCAGAACCGGGTTGTTCTTTCACCTCATCCTTATAATCCCCTTTTTTGAGCACAACTTTCTTGAAGAATCCATAAGTACCACTGGCTGAGTTACGACCGTAGATACGGATGGGTTGATTTTGCCATTCTCCGGTTAACCCAAGGTCACCCCAGGTTTTAACCTCATGATAACCTCTTTTACGGGTCTTAGAAAAAATGGCATCCACCTGTTCCAGACTGAGACAATCCACCGGGTTATCCTTGTGAACAAATACAGCCAGTGCATCCAGAGCAGTACGTATGGCTGTGGGTTTAAAACCATAAGCCTTTTCAAATGCATCAATCTCTTTTGCTTTCATCGGACGAGACATGGGGCCGAATTGAGCCGTTCCGGATATGAGCGCTGGGGGAGCGGTGGATGAACCTTTACCTTCAATCTGGATATTTACCAGTGGGTAGTACTTGCGAAAACCCTCTAACCAGAGCGTCATGAGATTGTTCATTGTATCGGAACCAATACTATTGGCACTTTCACTAATTCCGCGGGTTTTTTTGTATTTGGGGATTCGTTTATCAACCTGGATGTGCTGTGCCATCAGGGATTGCAGCATTACGGAAAAACTAAGCATAATCACCCAGATGAATGCGTTGAACTTTTTAAATTTCATTTCTGAACTCCTCTTATTGTTTAATTCTTGCTTTTCAAATTTCTTTTTAATTTCAGTCGTGACGAAGATACTTCCAGCTATGTTACAATTCTGTTACAGCCGTACTAAAAATTGTTTTTGGGGAAAACAAACGGTGATTTCCGGATAGTGATGTAACAAAAAGGCTCAAGAATTGTAATTGAAAGATTGTATGGATAAGATGTTGAATCAGGAGGAAGGGGTATAGGGGAAAAAGGAAAAGCCACCGCTTCTAACCCTCGCGATGACTTTCTCCTTTTCACCGGTGATAAATCGTTAAGATGCTTTATTCAGTTCTTCACTGGTTTTCATCGCTTCGACGATTAAATCGTCCAGCACCACATTATATCGTTTGTCAGGGTCTGTTGTTTCCAGCTTTAAAACGCCCCTTGGACAAACAGCAGCGCAGATACCACATCCAACACATGAGGCACGCACGATGTTTTGGCCTCTTTGTGCATACCACCGCACATCAATCCCCATTTCGCAATAGGTAGAACAATTTCCACAGGAGATGCATTGAGAACCATTGGTGGTGATGACAAAGCGAGATTTAAACTTCTGAACAATACCCATGATGGCAGCCAGGGGACAACCAAAGCGACACCAAACTCGGTTACCCATAAGTGGATAGAATCCGGTGCCCACCACTCCGGCAAAAATTGAACCGATAAAAAAGCTATAAGCCTTGTTTACCCGCCAGGTATAACTACCAAAGAGCGCACCGTTAGAAAGGAAATTGGAAATTTGCAGGACAGTCATGACCACGGCAAAGACCAGAACCGAGTAAATCATTATCCGCTCAATCCGCCAGGCTTTCAACGTTTTACTGGATAATTGCCGGAAAGGATCGCCCAGCGTTTCTGCCAATCCACCACATCCACAAACCCAGGAACAATACCACCTTTTACCAAACAGATAAGTAAACAGGGGAACGATGACAAAGGAAAGTAATATTCCCCAGAGGAAAAGGAAAATTCCCAGATTGCCGCTATTTAACAATGATTTAATATTCCAATCCATAAAAAATGTGTAATTCAAAGGCCAGGCATTTTTCAAATCCATAGAGGGTTGATTAAATCGTTCCAATATGGAGGGTATCATAAAGGCAAATCCAAACTGAAAAAAGATGACTGAACCCGTACGAATAAGCTGATATCGATTATGACGGTATTTGATAAACATGCGAATTCCCATTACCGTAACCGCCACAGTGTAAAGGAAACCATATAAGAACCAGCGATCGGCCGCTTTGTTTCTTAAAAATTCACTAACAGGGTCCACAAGAATTATTAAATTTACAATGTATTCCGGATACCAATAAAGGATGATGTAAAAAGCGATTAAATACCCTCCAAGGAGAATCCCCAACAATCCTTTTGAGGTAATGCTTCGAAAAAAGATGCCATCATTTTTAATTCCCGGAAGTGCCGTTAATCCCGGAAGAATAAACAGTAAGGCCCCCAATGCCCCCAGTCCGATGGTTAAGAGAAGGAATAGGGAAGGATTCTCAGCCAATACTCCTCTAGCAGCCGATTTAATTATCCAGAACTTGTACTCGTTCCATTGATAGGAAGGGAGCTTATGCTCCGGGTTTAAGGTATTCTCTAGTCCCTGTATGGCTTCAAGAATTGAGGCGTATCGGGTGCCGGATAATGAATTTAATAACTGAACCTGTTCCTGAGGAATATATTCAGAGGCTTTTTGAACAGTGGAGGCATCGATCTGGTAATGTCCCAAGAAGATACTGGCAGTAAATACGGTAAAACCAAGTAAAAAAATTAGCAGTCCAAGCCAACGTAAAATTTGGATATCTGATTTCTTATGCATATTAGGTAATTTCCCATTGGTATGAGTTACATTTTTCATCGTTTAAATCTCCGAGCAAAGTTGAAAAAATTGTTTACCTGCTAAATAGACTGAACAATTTTTGTGATTTTTGGTTAAGGGTTAAATTGGTGTGATACATTTGATTGAACGCTCTCAGGATATCCTTTTCGTAATGAGTATAAAATTCAGGATCAAAGTTGGCTTCCCGAAGATTGGAGACCACATATTCCACTTTTTTTTGTTCTTTAATCCATTGTTCGCACACCGGATGCCGCATCCGAATACCAAAGAAATTCATCCCTACTACCGCCCGGTTTTCGGTATTGTATACAATTCGGATAGCATGTTTGCCGTCAGGATGTTCCCAGTAAAAGGATTCTTCTCCCTCTCGAGGAACATTGCTGACAAATCCGTAGGTTTGATACTC
This sequence comes from Calditrichota bacterium, assembly GCA_003695285.1. Taxonomy (GTDB): domain Bacteria; phylum Calditrichota; class Calditrichia; order RBG-13-44-9; family J075; genus J075. The sequence continues at coordinate 1,588 of RFIL01000020.1, read as the reverse complement.
TATATCCAGAAATTTTGCCGAATTAAACCAGATGCCTCGATCATATCGAGTGCGTTCGCCACAAATTGTTTTTGCCAGTGCCATTCCTTGCAACTTACCGGTATACCACAGTTGTTCAATCCGATGTCGCTCTTCTCTTTCAACAACGATTTCCGCACAATCGCCACAGGCATACACATCAGGGATATTGGTTTCCAGATATTCATTGACCAGTACTCCGCGGTTGGTAGCAATTTTAGTTTTGCTGGCTAAATCGATGTTAGGATGAACTCCCGGTGTTAAAGCCACTAATTGACAGGGTATCTCTTCTCCAAATTCGGTAACAACTGCACGGACCCGTCCATCCTCTCCGGGTAAAATTTCTTTTAAGTTGGTTTTGAAACGGATCTCCATTCCATGTTCCACGATGTGTCGGCTCACCAAACGCGCCTCTTCCTGAGGGAGGATATTATCCCAATAATACTGTTCTCTTACCAGAAAAGTGACCGGAATATTTCGCGTATGAAGCATTTCAGCCATCTCAATACCGATTAATCCGCCTCCTACTATTACAGCGTGTTGTATATTCCGGGTATTCTCTTCTAACAACAGAACATCCTGATAGGAATAAAATCCTTGAACGCCGGGGAGATCCTGCCCCGGCCAGCCAAATTTATTGGATTTAGAGCCGGTGGCGATGACCAGTTTGTCATATTGAAGAGTGCGGCCATCTTCTAAAAAAACAGTTTTGGTATCTACATCTACATCCGTTACATATGAATAAATGAGATTGATGCGATTCTTTTCCCAAAAGCTGTCTTCATAAGGTTTGGTATGTTCGAACTTCATGTGTCCCATATAGATGTACATCAAAGCCGTTCGTGAGAAAAAATATTGAGTCTCTTTAGAAATTACAGTGATTTTCATATTACTGCGCTTTCGTACATGTCTTGCAGTGGTAATCCCCGAAATACCATTCCCAATTATTACCAGATGCTCCATTATAAATCCCCTTTGTAGGTGTAAAAGGTTAACGGTTGTTTAAGAAATCGGTGTATCCTTCATATCTCTTTAATTCAGACGAATTCAATTGTTTTTCAAAAGCTGAAAAAAATATAGCGGAAACGTTTCACAAAACTATCACATAATTGGCATAAATTTTACGAAATAAATAACAAAATTGAGATATTCATTTTTAAGTTCAAAAAAAATGCCGGTATAGACTTTTGAAAGACCTATACCGGCATTACCTGGGTTTTACTGATTTTGGGAATCTAATTTATTTTTGAAACCGACGGGTGATTTCATCCCAGTTTACGACATTCCACCAGTTTTCAATATACTCAGCACGGCGGTTTTGATATTTGAGATAGTACGCATGTTCCCATACGTCAATCCCCATGATAGGATATTTACCTTCGGTGATGGGGTTATCCTGATTTGGAGTTGAAAGCACTTCCAGGCTTCCGTCAGCATTTTTTACCAACCATGCCCAACCACTGCCAAAACGAGTTAGTGCGGCTTTGGAAAAAGTTTCCTTGAAATTCTGGAAACTACCAAAAGTCCCGTTGATAGCATCTGCCAGAGCACCGGTCGGTTCACCACCGCC
>RFIL01000144.1 GCA_003695285.1 Calditrichota bacterium | reverse complement strand
TGATATACTTCAAGATAGGGGGAGAAAAAAAATACTACCAATAAAGGTATATTTAAAGATAGAAGCCGGAAAAATGGCTTTTATTTCGATGAAAATTTTATATATATTGAAAACCGGTTTTAATTTGAGGTCTCAAAGAAAGTTACTGTGTGAAAATCAACGATCGGAATTAACAATTGGCTATGGTATCTCCAGTTTGATGTTTGAATATGAATCTAAAAAGACGATATCTTACTCCCATCGATGCATGTCTAAATTTTTTAAGTAACGTTCTGGATCGACTCTAACTACAGGATTTTTGACAGGGAAGGCGTTACATGTCTTCGAAGCTTTACAAACAGAAACAAATTTTTTCATTACTCAATTCCAGAGCATTCCCTCTGGAAGAACAAATTGGTGATAAAAGCGGAGACTTATCCTCCGGTTCTCACTCATCTGAAAGGGAGCGAAATCCATTACTCCATCAGGTTTACCATTTTCATAAAAATGTGATTCAAAATTTGAATGCCGGACTTCTAACTCTGGATTTAAATGGCGCCATTACCTTTGCCAATCGAGGTTCTGCCGACTTGACAGGCTATGCGGTCAAGCAACTGCTGGATATGAAGATTCAGAAATTGTTTTCAAATTCGGAAGATGCGGATAAGCTTTTGACCCTTTGTGCCGTCCCTGGTAAAAAGATAGATGAATGGGAGACGCAATTCATCCGAAAGGATGGTCATCGGATTGAGGTGGAAATCAGTGCTTCTCATCTGATAGATACTACCAATAATTTTGAAGGGATTGTTGTTCTTTTTCGAGATGTAACAGAAATTCATCAGCTTCAAAAACAAGTGGAACGTATGGAGCGCCTGGCATTGTTAGGGGAATTGTCTGCGGGCATCGCACATGAAATCCGCAATCCCCTGGCAGGGATCAAAGCTGCCACACAGGTGTTGGAAGAGGTCAGTGATTTTGACGAACCTCAGAAACAACTGGTTCACCGGATTGTCAGAGAAGTGGATAAAGCAAACAGATTGTTAAAGGAGTTTTTTAAATTCGCTAAACCGGGTAAGCCGAAATTAAGTTTTCACTCCATTGAAACTATTGTTGAGAGTGTCTATCTTCTTCTGGCTCCAAGGTTCCGTAAAAGTAATATTGAGTTTGTTGAAGATTTTCCGGAAAAGATGCCTCCAATTTATGTAGATGAAACACAGATTGAGCAGGTGTTACTGAATCTTTTTTTAAATGCTCTGGATGCCATGGATGAGGGAGGCCGTTTAACCGTGACTACTTTCAAAGAGAGCCTGACTGATGTTGAGCAGGTTGAACACCAATATGTTGGCGTGAAAATAACAGATACCGGCCATGGAATCGCTGAGGAAGTAAAGGAAAAAATTTTTAATCCTTTTTTTACCACCAAACAGGATGGTCTGGGGTTGGGGCTTTCCATTTGCAGCCGGCTCATTGAAGAAAATCGGGGAAGAATTGAAGTTTTCAGTACTCCCGGGGAAGGTACATGCTTTGTGGTTTTATTACCAACTTTTCAAAATGATTAGCGGGAATTGAGCGGAGGATCGGATGAGTTCTGTAAAACGTATTTTGGTGGTGGATGATGAAGAGACCCTGACCTTCAGTTTGTATCAGACGTTCATCAAATCTCCGATTGATTGTGAGGTGGTGACAGCATCATCGGGCGAGGAAGCTTTGCAGCGCTTCAGAGAACAAGCATTTGATGTCGTGATAACCGATGTCGCCATGCCTGGTATCAGTGGTCTGGAATTGTTATCCACCATTAAAGATGAACATCCCGAGACCCGGGTTATTGTCATCACTGCCTATGGTTCACCGGAAGTCAGTGAGTCAACCCTGGAGCGGGGTGGTGATTTGTATGTCGAAAAACCCTTTGATATTATTCAATTGAAAGAAACCGTGATTAAAATGTTAGAGTAAACTATGGCCCTGGTAGGTAACTTAAAAGATCTAAAACTGGCGAACATCATTCAAATTAACTGTATTGAGCAAAATGTCGCCAAGGTAACGGTGCACAGCAACAACGAAATCGGTTCGATTTATTTTTCCAATGGTGCCATTGTTCATGCGGAATTTGGTCCCTTTATCGGGGAGAGAGCCGTGCATGAGATGTTAGCGTTAACCGATGGAGAGTTCAAAGTTGAGGCTGGCGTCGAAGCCCCCAAACAAACCATCACCCAACCCTGGAATTCAGTGGTGCTGGAGGGACTGCGACTGATTGATGAGAAAAAGGTTGTCAGCGCCCCGATACCCCGCCAACTTTTTGCCCTGCTCTCCGGGTTGAAGAATGTCCGTAATGTGTTTGTGCTGAATTACAACGGTCAGGTGATTGAAGGAAAAGCCAAAACCGATATCCATCCTCTGGCGCTTACCTTCATCTGGTATAAGCTCAAAAAAATGTTGAACCTCTTCTATGCTGACTTTTTTCAATATATCCAACTTCAGAAAAAAGATGGATACCTGTTTATCTTTGAATTTCGTCCCAACCTGATTGTTCTGGAAACAGACTTAAAGGTCATTACAGCGGAATTCTCTTTAATGGTTAAGAAAGTGTTGAAACAAATTCATACGACCAAATAGGGCGAAAAAAGTGTTATTGCCGAAAGGGATTGAGAAGCATAAAAATCTGAACACTTCGTTTACTAAGTTTGAGCAACTGCTGCAGGATCTGGCAGAGAATCGTTTTAGCGGATACATGATTTTAACATTCTGGGGATATGAAGGAATTCTGGTCCTGGATACCGGACATATCATAGAAGCTTCTTCAACCACTGATGAGGTTAAATTGAATGGCGAACGAGCTGTGTTGCAAATCCTGGCGAAGGCAGAAGACCCTGATGGAGTGATTGAAGTTTATGAGTTGCCGAGTGAAGTGGCGCTGGCGTTGGGATATGCCATGCAGGCCTCATTGGAAAAAAGTCAGTTTGAAATGAGTAATTATACCCTCGGTCAGGTCTTTGATATGTTGGAGAACCAAAGTATGACAGGGTTTGTGGATCTGGAGTTTAGCGCCAATAAGGGGTTCGGAACGGTGTTTTATCTGGAAGGGACACCAGTAGAAGCGGTGATCATGTCGAACTCAGGAAAAATTATCAGTGGCGAACAGGTGTATATGAAATTTCTGGAGATTGGCGAGATGATTCAACCCCGGGTAACCGTCTATTCAGTTAATGATCCCAAGCCATTGGTTGAGGAACAGACTTTTTTAATCCCCTGGCAACACGATAAGTTTCTGGCATTCTGGAATGAGTTGTTGCAATATTTGCACACTCTGATTTCTGATCAGAGCAAGAAACAAAAGTTCCTGGAAAATTTTCGAAAAATTTGTTCCTCAATTTCCGACCATTATCCTTTTCTCCATCCGGAAACCGGGCGTGTAAAGTGGGATTATGAAACATTCCGGGTAGAACGAATTTTACCCTTGCGTATTTTCTTACAGGGAATGTCCCTGGCTTTAAATCGATTGGTTCATCAGGTTCCCAGTCGTCGCTTGAGAAAATTAAGTTTGAGTCAAATCACTCAGGAGGTCGGTGATATCGCCCAGAAGTATGATATCTCCAACAATCAGTTAGAACCACAAAAATTTGTTTATCAAATATTTAGAGGATTGCTGTAATGATACAAACCTATTTTAGAGATTTAACCGAACTAAAGGGTGTTGAGGCTGTCATTCTGTATGATAATCACTATCGGATTCTGGATTCCTGGAGAATCGCACAGTTTAACGCCAATGTCTTTACTGAAATGGGAGAGGCCTTTCTTCATATTTTTGGTCTAACGGAATTTTTGCAGGCCAATATGAATGAGATCTGCATTCCATATGATAAAGGCATAATTTATGCAAGGAATCATTCCCGATTCTTTATAGTGGTGATAGCCAAATTATCCATTGAAATACCGTTGCTGCGTTTGACCATGAATGTATGCATGAGAGAGCTGGAAGCGGATCGCAAAGGGCGCAAGTGGTTGAAGAAGCTTCCAACCGAAAAATTTTATCAAATAAAAACCAGCGCCCTGGATGATGTAGAGAAGATCATGCTGGAAAACATTCTGGAGGAATACAATGGCCGCCGATGAAAATGTACGAATTCATCAGGATATGGTTTTTAAATTGAGTCCCCGGCGCTCCCCATCGGAGGTAAAACTGCGTTCCATGGAATGGGCTATCGTGACCCAGTTGAATGGAGAAAAATCTGTGGCCCAGATTGCTGAAATTCTGGCCTTAAGTCCGGAAGAAACTGAAGAAATGTTTACTCGTCTGATGGAAGCAGGGTTACTGGAACTGGTCAAAATGCCAGAAAAAAACAGCTTTGTCTCCGCCGAATTTTTCGAAGAGATTGAATATCAGTTTACTTATTTTGTTGGACCGGTAGCTTCCGTATTGATCGAAGACGTCTTAGGTGAATTGAAACGTTCCCGAAATAACATTGAGAAAAAACAGTTACCTCTCTTTATCGAGCTACTCAGTCTGGAAATCTCCGATGAAGACAAACGATATCAATTCCAAAAGATTATGTTGAAAAAACTTAAAGAGGAACTTTCATAATGGAAGAGCGTCGCTGGTTTAACAATTTGCGTTCCAAAATTGCGGTGTTTATATTGGTCGGAGCAGTTATTTTCAGTGCCCTGATCATTTTTGTCACCTCCTACTATCTGGATCGCACTCTGACGGAATCGCTAATCAACCAGGGGAAAATTGTGGGGCGTAGTATCGCCGAATTGGCAGCGGTACGGATTATCGAGGAAGATAGAAGTGGGCTGAAGAAGATTATTGAAGATTTCCGTTCCCAGGTTGCACGGGGGCTGCTGGCGAATGAATATATTCTGATCCTTGATGATCAGAATAATATTATTGCTGATACCTATAATGGAAATATTCCTGAAGAATTGAAGAAAATGAGCGATAATAATGATTTAGCTGAAGAACTGAATCAGATTCAGCAAATACAGGTCGGTGATGAGGAATTATATGACATCCAGATACCCATTAAAGAAGGTCTACTGGGATTTGTTCGTGTTGGATTAAAAAAATCATTTGTAGATAGTAGAGTTAATAGTACATTGTTTTATATCGCCTTTATCATTGCATTAGGAACCCTGGCGGCTCTTATCTCGGCTCTGATCATCATTACCGTTCAGGTGACCAGACCGGTAACTCAGCTGGCCAATGCGGCTCAGGAAATTAGTCTGGGGAATTTCAATACGTCAGTAAAAATCAATGTTCAGAATGAATTACAAATTCTTGCCGCAGCAATCGATCGTATGCGGGAGAGTTTGAAAACCAGTCTGGAAAAATTGAAAACCCGTTCGACCATCGGTCGATTCTAAACTCCATAGTTAGGGGAGATTTATATGGTACAGGTTAAAAAGTTAAAAGATGGTAGCCGACAGATTATCTTGACGGCTAAACAATTTGATGAAATCACCAAAATATTGTCAGAACTGGCGGCTAAAACCAAAGCCTCAACGATCCTCCTGGCTGATATTAGCGGACAATTAATCACCCAGCGGGGTAATACCGATGATATTAATACCGCCATTCTATCTGCCCTGGCTGCCAGTGACTTTGCAGCCACTTCGGAAATGGCGAAACTGGTGGGTGAAGATGCTAAATTCAAATTGCTCTTTCATGAAGGTGAAAAAAGAAATGTGTATTTATCCAATGTTGGCGATAATTTCTTCCTGGTGGTTGTGTTTGATGTGAGTGTGACACTGGGTCTGGTACGAATTTATACCAAAAAAGCGATTCAAAACCTGTTAAAAGTCTTTGAAACCAGTGATGAAGGTGAAGATGCAAGTAAATTACTGGATCAGGATTTCAGCAGTATGTTGGGTGATATGTTGGATGAATCCTTTAAATAACTGTGGGTTATAATTCCCTGATCAATAAAGTGAGGCGGAGAATCTATGTTTATCAATTGGGCACTTCAGGAGATTAATCTTAAAATTGTGTATTATGGTCCTGGTATGAGTGGTAAAACCACCAATCTGGAGTACATCCATTCCAAGCTGGACCCCTCCTTAACCGGCGAATTAGTTACTTTAAAGACCAAAGAGGACCGCACCATCTTTTTTGATTTTATGCAGATTGAAGTTGGGAAAATTAAAGGAAAAAAACCAAAATTTAATCTCTATACGGTTCCCGGACAGGTCTATTATGCTTCCAGTCGTAAAATTATCCTGAATGGGGTTGATGGTGTGGTGTTTGTCGCGGATTCTCAGAAGGACCGGATGGAGGGCAACATTGAAACCCTGCTCGATCTGGAGAAGAATTTGATGAGCATGGGCTATTCGTTGGAAAATTTTCCCTGGGTAATTCAATATAATAAACGGGATTTACCAAATACCGAATCCATTGAATTTCTGGAAAAGAAATTGAACTTTTTCAATGTGCCCAGTTTTGAGGCTGTGGCGATTAAAGGCACCGGGGTATTTGATACCCTGAAAGCTATCATTAATCTCGTCGTGCAACACGTTCAAAGACAACTTTAACACTCTGGAAACGGTTTAATCTCAAAGCCTTTGGAATCCGGGTTGATTTCAAAGGCTTTTTCTTTGT
>RFIL01000143.1 GCA_003695285.1 Calditrichota bacterium | reverse complement strand
TGGCAAGTTTGCCGGGGTCACCTTAACGCGCTCGCCGGACGACTCCAAATTGCTGCTCAATCTTCCCGAAGGCGATTTCACGTCCCATCTCTATCTTGTCAACACCGATGGCAGCGGCCTGACTCAGATCACCTCCGCCGAAGGTGTTACCGACCGCGAGGTATCGTGGGGAGGGTAGTGTGCCACGTAACACTGGAATGAGCAGGATTGAATCCGGAGCAGATTTCCACGTGGTATCCCTGCAAAGGGTGTCGTTAGCACTCATTAAGCTTTATTTCCCGTGAATGTGCTTCTTCCACAAAACTATTTCAGGAGGTTCTACCAGGGATGGTGGATTGGTGGCATTGTCAATGTTGACTTCATTGCGCCTGAATTCCCTTTAACAACACATTCGGTAAAGTTTTCTATGGTTAAAAATTTTAGAAATTTGTAAATTCTTATAATGAGTGCAGATAAGACCACATTGGCCAGGTTGTTAAGACGGGCTCAGAAGGGGGATCAACGGGCATTACAGACACTCTGTCAGGAACTGGAAAATGTGTTACGTGGGTATTTTGTGTTAAGGTTCCGGGATCCTGCTCTTGTGGATGACCTCTGTCAGGAAGTTTATTTACGCTTACTGAACAACCTCCTCCAGATTAAAGAACCCATGAAATTGAAAAATTTTGTATTAAAAGTTGCTTTTCATGTCATGCAGGATTTCCTTCGCCAGAAATATCGGGACAGGGAGGAATTGCTTTATGAAGACCAGGAGTCAGGCCGGGAAAATGAGAAAGAAGTACCGCCACAGGTTAATCCTGGGGAAGAAATGGAGCATATTGTAAACCGGATGGATCTGGAAAAGGCCCTCTCCAAACTCCCTCTTCAGACCCAAAAGATTTTAAAGCTGAAAGCCGATGGGTATAAATACGAGGAGATAGCATCTGAATTAAACATGTCTTTGAGTGCGGTGAAAATGCAGGTGAAAAGGGGGTTGGAAAAATTACAAGTTTCTCTTTATGATGTGACTTTTTTGCTCTTTGTTGCGACTATATATACAGGATTGAAAAAAATAGGATGAGACATGAAAAAAGACTTTAACGACATCGAGAGCAAAATTATCTTCTATGATGAGTTGAGTGAAGAGGAGCGGAAAGAAGTTGATGAGATTTTAAAAACCTCAAAAAAATACCGGGATTATTTTAACCAGATTCGGGCAATTGAAGATAGTTTAAAGAAGTCTCAGAAAGTAGAACTAGCGGATGAAGATCTGCTTATTCGATATGTAAATTATCTCAGAGAACCTCGAGAACCTGATTATGATGGCCGTAAGCTAACCAGGGAAGAGATCACCCGGATTGAGGCATTAATTGAAAAAAATCCTCTTTATCGAAAACGATTTGAAGAACTACAAAAAGAACTACTGGAACTGGATACTTTTCTCGCCGACTCCGAAATACCCGATCTGGAGATCGGCAGATCCTATCTCCTGCTCGATATCAAAGATTGGTTGAGCGAGCGGATAAAAGCTGTTGGTGAGAGGAGTGAGGAATGGCTAGTACAATTGACCTCCAGGCGGGTACTGGTGCCGGTAGCTGTTGTGGCGACGGTTCTTTTATTGGTAATTTTTAATCCGTTTCTTTCCCATACCCAACTCACCTACAGTGATTTGGCTTCTCTGGAAACAACTCAAATTTCCTATCTCACCCGCTCCACCAGTGAAACCACTTTACAAATGGGGGTTTCTCAGTTTAATAATGGAAATTATTCCCAGGCAATTCATACTCTTGAACAATTGCTTTCTCAACCGAGCAACAACATCAATATCCCATTTACAAAGTATGTTTGTGGATTGGCCTATCTCTACCAGGTAGAACGCTCAGTAAAAGGAAACGATTATTCCACATATACCTCAGAGATAAACAAGGGAATTACCTATCTTCTTTCCGCAGCTGAGTCAACCGATAATCCCCGCCTTCTGGAAAACATCAATTGGTATCTTGGGAAAGCCTATCTCATGCTAAATGATGGGTCTGCTGCTCTCCGATATTTTGAAAAAGTAAAAGAAATGAAAGGAAGAAAATCTCAGGAAGCGATTCAACTCATCCCAAAGATAGAAAAACTCTTGCATTCTGTTCAATAACACCTCATTTTGATAACATCAAATTATTGATGTTACACCAATAGTGCAATCTTGATGGGACACTCACCTTCTGGAATGAGGTTGGTAAGAAATCTATTATCCATTTTAATACTCCTTTCTTGTTGCCAGGGTTTTCTCCGTGCCCACAGTGAACAAATTCCACCTGGCGGTGAGGAAGATGAGTTTTTGGCGGCTCTCAAGCTGTTAGGTAAAGGGCAGCAGCAAATCGCCATTGAAAAATTGGAACAACTCATCTTACTCCATCCAGAATTTTACCCACCGTATAAGAAATTAGCTGAAGTCTATATCCAAATCGACCAGGTTGAACAGGGGATAGATTTTTTTCAACAAATCAGGAACCGTAATTCTAAGAACCCTTACGTTTATTATGCCCTGGCGAGAATTGCATATGAGCAAGGTGATTTCCAGAAAGCCCTGGAACACATGAAGCAATGTATTGTCATCGATCCTGAATATCCTGAACTCTATGGCCCAAAGGGAATAGCCGAAACGTTTAAATTGTGCAAACAACTAAACGAAGGTCGCACCTTTTTTCGAAATTTGTTAAAGCAGCATCCGCAAAATCCCTATTTCCATCTCGGGCTGGGAAGAATCCATATCAAAATGCTGGATTGGGAGAAAGCGTTAGGTGAGCTTTATCAGGCCAATGAGCTTGATTCGACTATTTTATATATTCCCTACAGTATTGCATATATTTATCAGGTGACCGGTCAATATCATAATTCTTTAAAACAGTATCAGAAGTTGTTGAGGCTGGCTTTAAAAGAAAAAAACATGAATCTGGTGGCTTATGGGTTAATGCAAATCGGGACTTTATACTACTTTGTTGGCAATTATGGTAAGTCGTTAAAATTTTATAATGAAAGTTATAAAGTGGCCCGGGAATATGGGGAACAGAAACGAAAAGGCATGGCGCTGACCAATATGGGGTCAGTTTACTCAATGGTTGGTAACTATGAAAAAGGATTAAAATATTTTAAGTTAGCCTATCAAATTCTGGAGAAAACCGGAGCTGAACGCACCCGGGCTATCCTTCTCTATAATATTGGATTAATCCACAAAGATACCGGCCATTATCAGGAAGCCTTTCCATATTTTGAAAGAGCGTTAAAACTTACTCGTGAGCGCCATTTTCAGCTTGAGGAAAGTATGGTCCTGGGAGGAATTGCTGAAAATCATCTGGCGCTAAATGATTTGGAAAAGGCTTTAACATATTATCTTGAAGCCCTCCATCTGGCTGAAAAGATCAGTAATCCCTATCAACAATGCTACATCCTCCGGAATCTGGGAAGTATTTACCAGAAAAGGGAAGAATATACCCGGGCAATTTCCAATTATTCAAAAGCACTTTCCATCGCCATGGAACTGAATGATGCACAGGTAATCTGGGAGTCAAACAGTGGATTGGGAGCCTGTTATCAGAAGCTGGGCGAACCGACGAAGGCGATTGCTCATTTCAGCCAGGCAATTGCAACCTATGATTCGGTGCGGAAAGACCTGGAGATAGAATCTCTGGCCAGTAATTTTCTGGAAGATAAATATGAAATTTACCCCTCGATTATCCAACTATTAGCAGCAGAAGGAAAATTTCGGGAAGCATTCTCTTATGCAGAGAAATATAAAGCTAAAAATCTTCTGACGATTTTAATGAAAGGACGTTACCTCTTTGGTGAATTATTGCCTGATTCGATTAAATTCAAGTTTCTGGAAATACGTCATCGACTCAACGAAGCCCATGCGATGTTATCTGAAGAATTAGCCAATCGCGCTCCAAATGATACCACCATTCTTAGCCTTGACAACCGAATTACTGAGCTGGAATTAGAAAAGGCGGCTTTGATTAATTTCATCCGAGAGAAATTTGGTTCCTATTATCAATTAACTGCCGCCGACCCCCTCAGTGTAAAGGAGTTACAGGAAGAGGTACTTGAAGAGAACCAACTCCTGATTGAGTTTGTGGTTGGTCCTGAAAAAACCTCAATATTTTCAATTGGCAGGGATACTCTCATCTATCAAGAGCTGCCACTGAGTAGAGAAGCACTGGCTCAAGAATTGGAACAAGTAAGTGCCTTGTTTCGATTTGAAAATATCGAACAATGGAAAAATACCAATCAGATTATCAATGCTGATTTGGCAAATTTTTCTCTTCCTCCAGCTTATCAACTTTATACTACCCTCCTTCAACCCCTGGAAGAGGTATTGAATGAGGTAACGGAGTTGATTATTGTTCCGGATGACTTTCTTTTCTATCTACCATTTGAAGCGCTGGTTTATGATACCAGTGGCGTTCGCAATCAGTATGACTTTGACCATGCCCACTTTCTGGTGGAGAAGTATATGATTTCTTATGTCTCTTCTGCAAGCTTGCTAAATCCGGCTTTACAACCCACCAATCATCCGGTATCCGATCTCTTAGCTCTGGGGAATCCCGATTTTGGGAGTTACGCGGTTAAGGACACATCGAGCCAGGTTTCCCTGAGGAATCGTTACCTCCCGTTACCCAACTCAGAACAAGAAGTCAAAAAGATCGGTGCCCTTTTTTCCTCATCCAGAGAGGCAACTTATACCGGAGCAGCGGCCACAGAAACTGTGTTTAAAGAGAATGCCGAAAAATATCGGGTGCTCCATCTTGCCAGCCATTTTGTAATAAACGATGAAGACCCCCTCTATTCCCGGGTGATTCTGGCAAAAGATCGGGATAATAATGAGGATGGATTTCTACAAGCCTATGAGGTGTTTAATATGAAATTAAATGCCGATCTGGTGGTGTTGAGTGCCTGTAATACTGCCCTGGGAACTTTAAGGAAGGGGGAAGGGATTGTGGGGATTACCCGCGCCTTTCTGTATGCCGGAATACCCAGTATGGTAGTTAGCCTCTGGAGTGTGGATGATCAAGCCACCAGTGAAATCATGACCAATTTCTATCGTTATTTGAAAAATGGATATAGGAAGAACAAAGCTTTGCAATTAGCCAAAATTGATTACCTGAAAACAGTAGAAGGTGAGAAAAAAGACCCGTTTTACTGGGCACCATTTATTTTAACGGGTGATTGGGAACCACTTCATTTTGAGCAAGAGAAGAAGTTTTCCACAGCTTTTCTGATCGTCCTCGGTGTGATCCTTGTTGGGATGGCCTTCTACTATTTGAATAGAAGGACTAAAAGTGCCGGGTCATGAGATTGGATCATATTGAAAGAAAGAACATTAATTTTAGTGTGCTTCAACTTAATTTTTGAGCAGTTTCAAAGAGATAAACCATGCCCGGTTGGAACCACTTTCTGACCAGGTATTGGCAATCCCGGCCGAGACAGTGCTTTCCAGATTATACCAGTGCTTGAACACCAGATTCACCTGAGCGCCAACATCGATCCACAATTGATCTTGATTGGAAGCAATCCATAACCCCTGGGAGTACCAGGAAACATCAATATGATTCAGATGATGGTGCCCCAGATAAGCATTTCCAAATCTCAGAGGTGGAAGAGTGTGTTCGATCATCCCTTTTAAGAAACGTTTGCCCGCCAGGCTGTAAATGGGAATTCCCGGTAATCGAAAGACTTTCCGATATTGCTTCACTTTTTCCTTTTCCAGGTATCGATTACCAAATCCACCAAAATAAAACTTACCAATAGAAAGGTGGTCTTTGGTATGCCGATATCCAGCGGAAATTTTTAAATGCAGGATGTTGTGGGGCCACAGGAATGGGTGAAAATAACTGAATTCGGAGTGCACTCCGCCAACAACTTCAAAGGTACCCTGCGGATCCACTCCAAAGAACATACCAGATATTGACCAGCGCGTTCCCTGTTCATCATCAACATTACCGATAGAACGGCGAATATTGTTAGATTTGATAGCTCCCTGGAGAACAATAAAGTCCGGTCTTGATACACGAACCAGGTTATCATTAATGGCTTCTATTCCGGTATAGAGGGCGATCTCTGATACAAATCGAATTTTATGGGGAATATCATATTTTAAAAAACGACTGTAGCCGAGGGTGATTTTGGTTCCAATCATCCCCCGTTTGCGTTCGTTGACCAGATCGTAAAAGTTGGGTGCGTTATAGCTCAGACCAAAGCGATATTTTCGTCGATATTCATATTTCCCCATAAAATGGAAGCGGGGTTGCACCGGATTTTCCCGTTTGGGGGTAACGGCAGTTTCAATGGTCAGATCATGGATAAACAAGGGATCAGAAATATGGGTGAAAATGCCGGTGGCAATCTGCGATTGAAAACCGGTAATAACGGGAACGAAAGAGCTGACATGAAGCTGCTTTAATCCGCTATATCGGTTATTTTCCTCCGGATTCTTATCGGAGTTATTGGAATTCGTACCGTTAGAATTCGTACTGGGGGGTAACACCCATTGGGTTACCTCTGGGGAACGGTCTACAATCTTTTGACCCAGGTAATGGATGGCAGGTAATCGCTCTGCCGGACGATTGGGGATTAAAACCGGCTGGAAACCATGGGAAGTAAATTGAAACGCAAAGAGTGTATCCGGTGACAAATATAAGGGTTTAAATAAACCGGTGATGGTGTGAGAAATAGCATGAATTTCACCGCTTTCACGATTATAGCGATAAATATTAGAAACGCCATTTATGTAGGCATTCCAGAAAATGTACTTCTCATCCTCGCTCCAGGAAGGATTTTCCGGGGACCCATCTTCACTAATGGCTTTAAAGGCAAAACTTTTACCCTGTCGTAAACGGTTCATGTCTGCCAGGATCAATGCCTGTCGCCCACTGGCCTGATGGAGAATGGCAGCTAAATAGCGCCCGGAAGGGCTGATGGATAAGTGCTGGAGGTTATCATCTTCTCCAAAAACGACTACTGGAATTAACTTGCGGTAGGGATAGCTGGAATAAACCAGCGCAGATTTCCCAACCTGGTGCATGATACCCCAGATCTCATGAGTCGTGGGAGAAACAGTAATTTGCCCCACTCGACAATCCCGAAAAAGGAGCTTTGTCTTTCTGGAAGCGGTGCTCAGGACATGAAGATCACGGAATAATTTGTTGTTATTGGTGGTAAAGAAAAACAATTTAAGGTGCTCATCATACGCAGTAGAAGAAATTTGTAAAATTGTTGGTGAAGGAAGACTTCCAAGGTGTTCCCTCTCTCCGGTCTTTAAATTGATGCGTTCCAGGGTGGTCAGATGGTGCGGTCGATGATAGCCAAAAATGATGGAACTGTTCGCTGAATCGCGATAGGCAGAGGTTACCCACCCTAATGGGTATTTCAGGAGGGGAGTAACCGGAGTTGGCTCCACCTGGGCTAGACGCTGAATATTTTCTTTCTGAAACTCAATTTCCGCTTCAATAAAGTCCTGCCAGGCTTCATCAAGGGAGATACCATAAACACGTTTAAATTTCTTCTCAAAATCGACATAAAATTCGTTCTCTTCCACGATATGCCATTCCAGCAATTTTTCATACCCGTACGTGTAAGCCAGATAGGCATTAAAGCGACTTCCGAATAAATAAAAGAGTGTTTCTATCAGGAATGATTCATAGCTGGTTTTGGCATCCAGATATTTTACCGAAGGGAGTGGTGTTTTTTCATAGACCTGGGTCCGAAAATACATCTCATCGAAACTTCCCAGAATCCGTCCGTAGCCCCCATTCATCCATGTTTCCATAAAAACGGCGATTCCCTCCTGATGCCAGCGAGGAGAATAGCGCTCCTGGTTGGTGAGTAAACTATAGAGGATGGTCATTGGGTTGGTGTTTTCCGGTGGCACTTTGGAAAAAACGGAGCGAAAAAAAGATTCAAACTTATTGGCCTGATCATTGATGACCACATGCACCAGTTCATGGCTGATTAACCACTGAAACCGTTCGTTAAACGGCATGCTTTCATACCCCAGTTCCAGAGGTTCGATCTGGAGCCGGATAAAGTTTTGGGGGACAGTGGTGGTTCCGGCACTTCCATAATCACTAAAATCGTAGGTGTTGATGATGATTTTTTCTTTCGGCTGGTAATGAAATAATTTCATTAGCAGTGCAAGAGAGTTCTCAGCGGAGGTTAATATTCGGGGAACCAGATAAGCATGTGCCGGGCGGTAAATAATGATAAAATGTTCACTCTCTTGTTGAGACCATTGCACAGCTGAGATAGAAAATGAACTGATTAGGATGAGTACCCAAAAAAAATGTATTCTGCCACTTATCTGTTTTCTTCTCATTATTGTCGATTGTGTTTCCTGTTTTCGGGTTTAGTATCGTTAAAATAAAAGCCCCCGCTACAGTGAGGAGGGCTTTTATTTTAGTAAGAATAATTGAAATATACAAATCATGATCATCTTACTTTGTCAGTTGAGCAGAGTTAGCATAGACCAGAGCATATCGGGAACCTAATTCTTCCAGTTGAGCAGAGTTAGCATAGACCAGTGCATAACGGGAACCTAATTCTTCCAGTTGAGCGGAGTTAGCATATACCAGAGCATATCGGGAACCTAATTCTTCCAGTTGAGCGGAGTTGGCATAGACCAGTGCATATCGGGAACCGAGTTCTTCCAGTTGAGCAGAGTTAGCATACACCAGAGCATAACGGGAGCCTAATTCTTCCAGTTGAGCGGAATTAGCATAGACCAATGCATAACGGGAACCTAATTCTTCCAATTGAGCAGAGTTGGCATACACCAGAGCATATCGGGAACCCAGTTCTTCTAATTGAGCAGAGTTAGCATAGACGAGTGCATAGCGGGAGCCGAGTTCTTCCAGTTGAGCGGAATTAGCATAGACCAGTGCATAACGGGAACCCAATTCT
>RFIL01000584.1 GCA_003695285.1 Calditrichota bacterium | reverse complement strand
TGGTCAGCCGGTTGTGGGGTGGATGCCGCTCCATACTTCCGCATTTTCAATCCCGAGGCGCAACGGCAAAAATTTGATCCTGACGAGGCATACGTCAGAAAATGGATTCCGGAATATGGCACAGCGGCGTATCCGGAACCAATGCTCGAATATCCGAGCAGAAGAAGGGAATCGTTGGCCTGGTTCAAAATGTATTTGGGGGGATATACACTCAGCACAGAGGCACAGAAGTAGAATGGTAGGGTTCATTTTATCATCAGATTCGGGTATGAATTTGTTTTCTTATGAAAGAAAAAATGTCGTTCTATTATGGTAAGGAAAATGAATTGCTAGGATAGCTCTTCAATGAGTGAGGAACTGATCCCCAAACATGGCGGCTACCGGAAGCTGAAAACCTGACAGTTAACTCAGCTCATTTATGATCTAACAGTACGCTTCTTTGACCGCTACATGGATAAGCGCAGCCGCACCCCTGATCAGATGGTTCAGGCAGCGCGTTCCGGGGTGCAAAACTAGCCGGAGGGCAGCCAGGCCAGCGACACCTCTAAAAAATTGGAAATGAAATTGACCACTGCAGCGCTTTCTCTTTTGAACATTAACCGGCGTTCCTCCGCAGGCTTATCGAATGAGGAGCTTCTTCCTTCCTACCATTAAAAAAAGTTTTATCCATAACTCCGAATGCGTTGTTTCTCGTCGCTTTGAGGATTCGCATCGCTATTCGAAATAAAATACTTGCCGCTTTATTATAGCCAAACAGGTTTCTTCTTTTCAAAAATCCAAATGAGCGATTTGAGCGAAATTTTATTTTTTTTCTTGACAAGTTTGGGTTTATTGATTATTGTATAAACGCTCATATCGCTCATGCTAATTGGACGATAAATTTTAACCTAATCGGAGGATTTTTTATGTTAAAGAGAAAATTTTTTCTCAGTTGGCTGATTTTAGCAGTATTCGTATTAGTCGCTTCCTGCAGCGATGATAATGACAATGGGATAAATCCCGTTAGTGATAAAGCGAAGATCCGTGTGATTCATCTCAGCTATGATGCTCCGGAAGTAGATGTTCGAATCGATGGAACCGTTGCTATTTCTTCCCTGGGTTATCAGGAAACATCCGGTTATGTGGAAGTGGATGCTGGCACCCATAATGTATCGGTCTCTCCGGCAGGTCAGTCTACTCCGGTGGTAATTGATGCGGATTTAACCCTGGAAGCCAATAAGGATTATACAGTTTATGCAGTAGGGGACCTGGCAAATATTACCGCAATCGTTTCCGAAGATATGCGTACACCATCTTCTACCAATGCCAAAGTGCGCTTTGTTCATGCCTCCCCGGATGCCCCCGCAGTGGATATCAAAGTGAATGATGGAAGTGGAAATGCGGTATTCAGCAATGCTGCCTTTCAGGATATTACCGGATACGCAGAGGTTCCGGCAGGCGACTATACATTTGTCGTGACCCCCGCTGGATTAACGGCTGAAGTGGTGGTCTTTAATCCGATTACTCTAACTGCCGGGACGGTTTATACCTTCATCGCATCCGGAACCCTGGATAATTCCGATATGGTTTCCTTTGCCGTGAGAGCTTTTGTGGATAATGGTAATGGCAATGGTTTTGCCGATTTCACCGCAGCTACCGCTAATGTTCAGGTAACCCATGCCTCTCCGGATGCCCCGGGCGTTGATCTGCTGGTCGATGGCATTGTAGTGAATAGCGCCCCGCTGGAATTTCCCAACAGCACCGGCTACCTTGCTGTAGGTGCTGGTAGCCGCAACTTTAAGGTGAATGCCAGCGGTACCACTACCACGGTGATCGACGCGAACCTGACCCTGCGCCCGAACCAATTTTATTCGGTGTTTGCGGTGAATTTCCTCTCCGCCATTGAACCGCTCGTGCTGGAAGACGACCTCACTGCGCCTGCAGCCGGTAAAGCTCATGTACGATTCCTCCATGCATCTCCCGATGCCCCGATGGTGGATATCACTCTGACCGATGGCACGACGGTATTTGACGATATCGAATTTAAGGAAGTGACGGCTTTTACCCCGCTGGATGCCGGAACTTATGACCTACAGGTTCGTACTGCGGATGGGGTAACGGTTGTATTAGACCTTCCAGGGATTGTGCTGGAGAACGGTAAAATCTACACGGTCTTTGCTAAAGGTTCTATAAATGGGGTTGGCGGTCAAAACCTGGGAGTTGAAACCATCGTTAATAAATAAACCCATTCCACTCTCTCTAAAGGACAAATATAAAAGCGCCTGGTAATATAAGCCGGGCGCTTTTATAATTTGCGTACAACATTTTCTCTTAATTATAGGGGGGGTAGACATGAATCAAACTACTGATATCTCAATTATACGGCTTATTCTGGGCGATCAATTGAATCCAAACCATTTCTGGTTCAAAGAACTTCGTCCGGACATCCTCTATGTCTTGATGGAGATCTTACCCGAAGCTGTTTATGCACCGCATCATATCCAGAAATTAATATCTTTCTTTGCAGCCATGCGTGGGTTTGCTACTCATCTGCGGGATGCAGGTCATCGGGTTGTTTATATCCCCTTGGATTCTACTGAAAATCGACAGAGCTTTGAGGAAAATCTGCTGCAACTGGTTAAAACACAGCATCCGGAATTATTAGAATACCAGGAGCCGGATGAATATCGCCATGAGGTGAAATTCCGGCAGTTGGAGTCCCGACTCAGGATTCCGGTTCGAATGGTAAGTAGTGAACATTTTTATACTGAACGAAACGAGGTGGGAGAGTTTTTTTATGGAAAGAAAACCCTGCTTATGGAATCGTTTTATCGATACATGCGCCGTAAACATCACGTCTTAATGGAAGGGGATCAACCTGTTGGTGGTCGTTGGAATTATGACGTGCAAAATCGTCAACCGCTCCCTAAAAACATCGTTCCGCCCCCCATTCCCCAATTTCAGCACGATGTTGAGTTAATTCTATCGATGGTTCGAAAATTCAAACTTCCCACCATTGGAAAATGCAAAGAAGGAGCGGTGTGGTGGCCCATCAACCGGGCACAAGCCTTAAAGATGTTAGATGATTTTCTTAAAAATCGTCTCGCTTACTTTGGTATTTATCAGGATGCTATAAGCGCCCAATACCCATTCCTTTTCCATTCATTGCTATCATTTCCGTTGAATACCAAAATGATTAGCGCCAGTGAGGTGGTGGAAGCAGCATTGACGTTCTGGAAGGAAAATCCCCAACAAATCAGCTTGGCACAAATCGAGGGGTTTGTCAGACAAATTATCGGTTGGCGTGAATTTATGCGGGGAGTGTATTGGTATCAAATGCCGGATTACGAACAGAACAATTTTTTGGGACATCGACTTCCTTTGCCCGCTTTTTATTGGACGGGTAAAACGCGCATGTATTGTATGCACAAAGCCATTTCCCAATCCCTGGAAATGGGTTATGCGCACCATATTCAGCGATTAATGATCACCGGCAACTTTGCCCTTTTGGCAGGTATCGATCCCATGGAAGTGGATGAGTGGTATTTAGGCATTTACCTGGATGCGATTCAGTGGGTGGAGTTGCCCAATACCAGAGGGATGAGTCAATTTGCCGACGGCGGTCTGGTGGCTACGAAACCCTACGTTTCCAGCGCTAATTACATCAACAAAATGAGCGACTATTGTCAGCACTGTGAATATGACCCGAAACAGCGAATTGGTGCCAGAGCCTGTCCATTCAATGTGCTATACTGGGATTTTTACCATCGGCATCGCTCCCGGTTAGAAAACCATCCACGAATCGGTTTTGTTTACAAAAATCTTGATCGGATGTCACAAAATGAAAAGGAGAATATTTCTCGCCAGCCAGAGGTATATCGTCAAGATATGGAAAATCTATAATCCATACATTTTTTCCTACAGGAACGCTTTCATCTATGTGTTCAGATCGGCCATGGAACAGCTATATCCCTCCCTAAACTTGCCGCCGCTTATCAATACCCAAAATGAGCGATTTGAGCGATATTTTTCTTGCTTTCCATGTAACTCTCCTTTAAATTGCACATCCAATGAAAAGCTTTTGAAATGAAGAAAATTAAAGGAGAAATTCCCATGTCTATTAAAATAGAGGTCACACGCTACTCTCAAGCAAACTTACCAACCCACTATGGGACATTTCTGTTAAGCGTGTACCATACCAATGTGGATGACAAAGAGCATCTGGCGATTCAGATGGGCGAAATAGGCGATACAGAAGAGCTACTGGTTCGGATTCATTCCGAATGCCTGACCAGCGAGGTGCTGGGCTCTTTGAAGTGCGATTGCCGGGAGCAGCTGGAAGCAGCTCTGGAATACATTGCCAAGGAAGGACGGGGCCTGGTAATTTATCTCCGTCAGGAAGGTCGCGGTATCGGGCTGGGGAATAAAATCCGGGCCTATGCCCTCCAGGAAAGCGGTTACGATACCGTGGAAGCCAATCATCTCCTTGGTTTTCCGGATGACTTGCGCCGTTACGATGTGGCTGCCGCCATCTTGAAAGATCTGGGGGTCAATTCCGTAAGGTTGCTGACCAACAATCCCCGTAAAATAGAAGGTTTAGAAGAGAACGGTATTCGCGTCACGGCTCGCATCCCCTTGCAAATTGCCCCGAATCCCATCAATCGGTTTTATCTCATGACCAAAGCTAAAAAATCCGGTCACTTGCTGAAACTGGATTTTTCTGACCCGGAAAAAATTCTTCATTATCAAAAACCGGCGGTTTAATTTCAATTTTTTGAATAATCACTGAAAATAAGCAGGTCTTAAGGAGTCAAAAATGACAATCCGGCATTTTCCCTATGCAATAAATATATTTTTTTTGGCATTGATTTTCAGCATTTCCCTACTCGCCCAGAATTCCGGAAAAATCCTCGGCAAGGTGGTCGACGCCAATACCGGAGAACCTTTGGTTGGGGTGAATGTGGTGGTCGTCGGAACAGAGATGGGAAGCGCCACTAATGAGGAGGGCGAGTTCATCATCACACCCTTAGCACCGGGAATGTACAATGTGGAATTCAGCTACATCGGCTATGCCCGCTATGTGGCCACGGATGTCATGGTGACCAACAATAAACCGGTTCAGTTAAATGTGAAACTGACGCCGGTGAGTTTGGAGACCGAAGCGGTTGAGGTCACCGC